>JBEKVG010000338.1:0-3587 GCA_049514195.1 Anaerolineales bacterium
GTGAGTATTGTGGTGTAAAAAACAAGTAACATCTATAAAAGTAAGGACGGGGTGTGTGCGGCGGCTCTGCCGCACACACCCCACCCTCCCCACACCTATTGAGATGATACGAAAACTGGGATGAGTTCTCTTTGAGCAGTTTAAAATTCTTGTCCGCTTTACGCCATTCTTGTCCCGGAAAGTGTTTTTATCACCGCCAGGCCGTAATTTTATAACCCGTAAGTTACTTGAGAAAAAACAATAAATGACGTAGACTTGGTGGTGACAAAGGTGGGGCCGTCGGTGAAAGTCTTTCTTACCTTTTGACACCTCTGGTACTTCTGCTACCTCTGGAAGGAGCACTCATGAACATGGAATTTTTCACCGCTCAAATGGCTAACCACGCTGGGACGATCCATAGCCTGACACTTGGCTTCTCGGACGAACAAGCCCGCTGGAAGCCGGACCCGCAGGCCTGGTCGATCCTGGAAGTTATCAACCATCTCTATGACGAAGAGTGTGAGGACTTCCGTGTTCGATTGGATTACATTCTGCACCACCCGGGCCAATCCTGGCCGCCCATCAACCCCACCGGCTGGGTGACGGAGCGCGCCTACAACCAGCGCGACCTGGCAAAGTCCGTGCAGGCTTTCCTGGAAGAGCGCCGGAAGTCTCTCGCCTGGCTGAAAGGACTGGGGAATCCCGACTGGCAGGCCTCCGTCACAGCGCCCTTCGGAAAGTTCTCTGCCGGGGATATCTTTGCCGCCTGGGTGGCGCATGATTTGCTGCATTTGCGCCAGCTGGTCGAACTGCATTGGGCTTATATGCTGCAAAAAGCAGAGTCTTACAAGGTCAATTATGCCGGGGAGTGGTAGAGAATGATCATGCCTATTTTATTTATTCTGATCCGCATATTTCCACCACAAGTACGTCCCAGCTACCCCGGCCAGGCCTGTCAGGATCACGATTCCGTAGCTGAACAGGCTGAGATGCGCCTCCTGCAGGAGCATGGCCGGCACCGCCCATGGGTAATATTCCCCCCAGCCGAGAGTGATGGATAGGTTGCCCAGGATCATGGTCAGGATGGCGATTCCGATTGGCAATAAGTATCCGCGTCCCAGGCTGGCAAAAAAGCCAAATGGCATGACGAGGATAATCGACATAATAGCGGTAACTCCCAAGAGGCTGAAGCCATGCAGGAGGGCAGCCGGCGAGCCGCCCGGGAGCCGGATGACTGCGCCCAGCACTAGACCGACGACATACGTTTCCACGATCAGCGCAGTACACCAGAGCGCCGCGACGATGACTTTTGCCAGGAGGATATCAAAGCGCGGCACTGGCACCGCCAGCAGATCTTTCAGGGTTCCATCCGTGAATTCACGCCCGAATGTCCAGCTGATGGCCAGGCAGAAAAAGAAGAAGCCTCCCAGGGCGGTGAACTCGATCATCAGGTTCAGGTAACCCGGCCAATCCGCGGAACCAACTACCAGGTTGGCCTTGGTACCCAGCAGACCAAGCTGCCGGGCGAGCTGGGGGTCTTTATAAATAAAGATCAACAAAGCACCGATCAGTGGCATCATCAGGAACCCCAGGGCGGTAAAGAAAGGCACCCGTGACCGCAGTACTTTGCGCGTTTCGATCCAGATCATATTTGATAGGGTTTTCATATATTCTTTTTAAATTTGTGCCATTCGTGATTAAGAACGTGTGACAGATATATCTCTATTTCCTCCAACCAGCCTGAGGAAATAGTCTTCCAGCTCCTCTTCCTCCACTAACAACTGCGTCGGTGGCGTCCCGGCCTGCACCAACAGACAGGCAATCTCGTCGGGACGTTCGATCGCAGAGACTTGCGTGAGCTCCAGGATCCCCCCCGCAAGGATTTCCACCGGATGACCGGAAGCAGATAAAGTCAGCCGGGCAGCTTCGATATCGCGCGCCCGTACCAGCAGACGCCTGCGCCGGTTGCGCTCCAGCTCTGCTAAATCCATCTCCTGTAACAACCGCCCCTCGTGGATGATCCCGATCCGATTTGCCAGCCGCGACACTTCAGCCAGAATGTGGCTTGACATAAAGACCGTCACGCCCGCCTGGCGAGTCAGCTCGAGCAGCAATGTACGGATCTCGACGATCCCGGCCGGGTCCAGACCGTTGGCTGGTTCGTCCAAAAGGATCAATTTGGGGTTGTGCAACAGGGCTTTGGCCAGCCCCAGGCGCTGGGCATTCCCTTGGGAGAGTACGCCTGCCCGCCGGTCCGCATATGCGCCCAGCCCCAGGCGCTCGATGACCTGGCTGACTGCTCTTCTATCCGTACCTGGATGGTAACGCCGGGCCACTTCCAGGTTCTCGGTGACGGTTAGCTCGGGGTAGGCGTGCGGTATTTCGACCAGGTAGCCGACACCGGCCCACGGTTCCTGGCTGCCCACTCGGACACGCTTCCCAAGCACAGTGGCGCTCCCGTGTGTGGGTTTGATCATCCCCAGCAGCATACGGATGGTGGTCGTCTTTCCAGCCCCGTTCAGGCCCAGGAAGGCATAGATCTCTCCTTCGCCGACCCGCAGAGATAGATCCTCCACAGCAGTGACGTCTCCATAGCGCTTTCCCAGGTTTTCGGTTTCAATGATCCATTTCATGGTGGAATCCCTACCGTTTATCCGACCGAAAATCGTTTATCTCTGTTCATCTCCGGTTGATATTAAATAATAATTACTAAAGAAACAAATCATCATCTTTTTCCAGCCGATATTTGAAAATATAGTAGATTACCAGGCAGACGATTCCGGTAACACCGATCTTGACGATAATGACCACTAGTAGGGAAATTAAAATGATGCCGGTTTCTGTACCGAAAAGGTTCGCAAAACTGCTAGTCTTATTGATCAGCAAGGCGGCCGGCACGGACAGGCTGCTTACCAGCAGGATAGTGATGGTGATTGCGCTGAAGACGATCCAGAGAATTTTTCGTAGGTTGCGTAGTTTATTTTCTTTTGGAGAGATGGGATTGGTGCTCATGGGGTCATCCTTTCGAGTTTTCATGGAAAGAAAGTGTTTTTTGGATCAGTTCGGCCACGTCTGGCTGCTCGTAAACCAAGATGTTGCGGGTAATAAAGCGGTTGAGCAGCGCGTGGCCCAGGTTGGTCAGGAAGAAATACCTCCGGCTGGGGCCGGTCTCTGAGGGGTGCACCTCACTATCGACGATCCCGGAATCTGCCAGGCGGTTGAGAGACCGGTAGATGCTGTTCTCGTCGGCATTGATTGTGGCATGGCTCATTTCGTTGATGGCGCCTTTGATTTCATAGGGATACGCCTTCCTTTGCGCCAACAATAGCAGCAACCAGAAACTGAGCAAGCCTTTCTTGTAGGTTTCTTCCCATTGAGCCAGCAAGGTACCAAGAGTGGTTTGATCCATACAACTCCTTCCAAAGGTATTATACCTTTAGTATAATACCCAAAGGGAATGATGTCAAGATATAGTCTTCCCTATTTATTGTCAGGCTTTCCGGATCAGCAACATTTTTGTCAGTTCAAATAACGAATCACCGGCCACACCCCGCGGGTCGGCAGCGCGTAGGGATTGCAAGGCCAGGTCGGTCATCTGGTCGGCGGCC
>JBEKVG010000339.1:0-3579 GCA_049514195.1 Anaerolineales bacterium
CGGGTGCCAACCCGATGCGCCTGAAACTCGGCATCAGTCGGGGCGTGGAGACGGTGGTTGCCGCCTTGCGCAAAATGGCCCGGAAGATCGATACAAAAGAAGAAATCGCCTCGGTCGCCACCAACTCCGCCGCTGATCCTGAAATCGGCAAACTGATTGCAGATGTGATGGACAAAGTCGGCAAAGACGGCGTCATCACCGTGGAAGAATCCAAGTCCCTGCAATTCGAGACAGAGTATGTTGAGGGCATGCAGTTCGACCGTGGCTATATCTCGGCTTATTTCATCACCGATGCAGAACACATGGAAGCGGTAATCTCAGAACCTTACATTCTCATTTATGATAAGAAGATTTCAGCTGCCCAGGATATCGTCCCGTTGCTGGAAAAACTCGTCCAAATCGGCAAGCGCGACTTGGTCATCATTGCCGAGGATATTGACGGTGAAGCCCTCGCGACGCTTGTGCTGAACAAACTGCGCGGTATGTTAAACGTGCTGGCTGTCAAAGCCCCCGGCTTCGGCGACCGCCGCAAGGCCATGATGCAGGATATCGCTACCCTGACTGGTGGCCAACTCATCTCTGAAGAGACCGGCCGCAAGCTCGAAACCACCACCCTGCAAGACCTCGGCAAGGCCGAGAAAGTCGTCGCTGACAAAGACAACACCACCATCGTTGGCGGCAAGGGTGATACCGCCCAAATCAAGGGCCGCATCGAGCAGATTCGCGTTGAGATTGACAAGAGCACCAGCGACTACGACAAGGAAAAACTCCAAGAGCGTTTGGCCAAGCTCTCCGGTGGGGTTGCCATCATTCGTGTTGGCGCAGCCACAGAGACCGAACTCAAAGAGAAGAAACACCGCGTCGAAGATGCTCTCTCTGCCACACGTGCCGCCATTGAAGAAGGCATCGTCCCCGGCGGTGAAATCGTCTTCATCAACGCTGTGGCCGCTCTCGATAAAGTGAAAATGGATGGCGAAGATGAGACCATCGGTGTTGCCATCGTTCGCAAGGCCCTTGAAGCCCCAATCCGCAAACTGGCTGAGAATGCCGGTCAGGACGGCGCTGTCATTATCGAGAACGTCCGTCGACTTGCCAAGGAACAGGGCAATAAAAATCTCGGCTATAACGTCATCACCGAAGAATACGGTGACATGCTCAAGGCTGGCGTCATTGACCCACTCAAGGTCGTGCGTGGTGCCCTCGAAAATGCTGCCTCTATCGCCGCCATGATCCTGACCACCGAATGTCTGATCACCGACGTACCCGAAAAGGAAAAACCCGCCCCCATGCCCCTCGGTGGCGGAATGGATTACTAAACCACCTACGTTCCCAGCAGGGGCGCGGTGACACCGTGCCCCTGCTTTATTTTAATTGGTATAATCCTGACCAATGACCAGCCCAAAAATCCCGCGCAACCTGGTTTCCTTGGGTCTCTGCCTCATTCTGACATTAACCGCCTGCGGGGTCGCGGGTGGTCTGAATCTGGTACCTGCTACCCTCACTCCCACGCCTTCCCAGACGCCAACTGCCACTCTAATTCCGCTGGCAGTCTCTGTCAATGGGGAAGGCATTACCATCCTCGAATTTGATGCAGAGCTGGCGCGCTACCAGCAGGCCCAAACTGCCTTGGGCAACACTGTCAGCCAGGAGGCAGCCACGAAAGCTGTCAGTGATGAATTCATTGACACTCTTCTATTGGCCCAGGGCGCGGCCGCCAAAGGTTATCATGTGGACGATGCCGCGCTACAAAGTCGCATTGATAGTCTGGCTGCCCAGGCTGGTGGTCCCGAAGCACTGACAACCTGGGAAACGGCCCATGGTTATACCGATGCAACATTCAGATCCGATTTGCGCCGCCAGATGGCTGATGCTTACATGCGCGACCAACTTACCGCTTCCGTCCCCACTACTGCTGAACAGGTACACGTAAAACAGATTTTACTTAGCACTACAGAGGCAGCCCAGCAAGCACTTGGCTATCTGAAGGCTGGTTGGAATTTCAACGATTTGGCTACTCAATACGACCCCGTTACGAATGGCGAGTTGGGCTGGTTTCCTCGAGGGTATCTGTCCGACTCGGCGATTGAGGCAGCCGCTTTCGCCCTCCAGCCAGGTCAATACAGCGATATTATCCAATCCCAGGCCGGTTATGACATCCTTTTTATGGTGGCACGGGATCCTGCCCGGGCTCTTTCTCCGGATGCCTTGCTGACCCTTCAAGAACACGCCGTACTGGAATGGCTGACCCAACAGCGCAAAGCAAGTACTATTTTGTTTGCACCTTGATAAGTGCTGGGAGATGTGACGATATAAAAAATGCAGCCACTCGACCGCATTTTTTATCTTCCGGAAAAGCCCACAGATATCAAACCGCTGCATTCCAGTGAGCATATTTTGGATTATTCCCGTGCAATATCTCATCATATAACTTGCGCAGAGAGTCAGCCACTGGTCCCATAATGCCCTTGCCAATCGGACGATGGTCCACTTTTGTCACCACGGTAATCTGGGCAGCCGTTCCAGTCAGGAAAAATTCGTCGCAGATGTAAATTTCCGAGCGGTCAATTGGCCGTTCCAATACTGTAAGACCCAGTTCATTTTTTGCCAGTTCCATCACGGAGCGGCGGGTAATTCCTTCCAGAATATTCTCGGTGATCGGAGGAGTAACTAGTATTCCGTCCCGAAGCATAAAGATATTCATGGCACTGCCCTCAGCCAGATGACCACCCTGGGTTAGAACAAGCGCTTCATCAAAACCGGACCAGGCCGCGTCCGTTTTTACCAGTGCCGAACTGGCATATGCACCGCTGATTTTGCCGCGCGCCGGGAGTGTATTGTCATCAATGCGCCGCCAGGACGAGATGGTGACATGGGCGGCCGTGTCATTCTTAACATATTGCTGGAAGGGCATGGCAAAGATGGTCAATTCGTCGCTTAAGTCATGCAGGCGTACACCAACCACCTCATCGGCTTTATAGGCCAGCGGGCGGATATAGATATTCTGCTGGTAAGTGTCCTGACGGAGGAGTTCCAGTGTCAGATCTGTCAGGCTTTCAGGTGTGTGATCAAATGTCATGCACATCATCCGGCATGAATTCAGAAAGCGGCGGTAATGGTCCAGCGGACGAAAGACAAAAATCTTCTGCTTATCTTCATTCCAATAACCGCGCAGACCCCCAAAAACCGCTGTACCATAATTAAGCGCGTGTGTGGCAACACCAACCTTCGCCTCCGAGTAGGGGACTATCCTACCTTCAAAATATGCATTTCGTGGCTGATCCATAAATACACCTCCGGAGATAAATTTGATGCAACTTTCAACAACAATGGCATTATATCGCAGCGCCCCAGGTCGACAACCTGCCGGAGGTTATGGGTTAATGGTGTGAAACGACCTCTATTCTTGACAACGGATCATTTTGACAATATAATTTATTTAGATAATCATCTAATTAGTTTTATAAGGCTGAATATATGGAAGAAAGTGTAATGGTTATTTTCTTCAAAGCACTGGCTGATGCCAACCGCCTGAAAATAGTCGGTTTGCTGGCCCAGCGCGGCTACAGTGTGGAGGAACTG
>JBEKVG010000340.1:0-3571 GCA_049514195.1 Anaerolineales bacterium
GCAGGGAGATGACTCCACCGATCAAGCCGGTTTGAAGCGTTTTCTTCCAAATCGATGATTCGATGTTCATTTCACCCTCCTTAGGCCTTATCCTTCGAGATCCGTTCGCCCAGGAGGCCGGTTGGGCGGAAGATCAGGATGAACACCAATACTACGAAAGCAATCGCATCTTTCAACTGGGACGGGGAGGGAATGCCGAGCCCGGTCAGGAACAAATTGGGCCCGACCGATTCAAGCAAACCCAGGATGATGGCTCCCAGGAAAGCTCCAGGCACATTGCCAATGCCGCCTAACACCGCGGCGGTGAAGGCTTTGATACTAGGTATAAACCCCATGTAGAAGTTGACCACCGGGAATAAAAGGGTATAAAGCACACCCGCTGCGCCAGCCGAAGCACCTCCCAAGAAGAATGTAAATACGATGATTTTATCGACGTCAATCCCCATCAGTTCAGCCGCCTCTTTGTCTTCCGAAACGGCGCGCATGGCCTTCCCAATCTTCGTCCATTGTACGATGCCAAAGAGGACCAGCATCATCACCACGGCACCGGCGATCACAACGGCCTGAGTTTTATAGAGGTGAGTCCCGGCGACCGTCCAATATTGCTGAAGGGCTTTTATGGCCGGATAACCAAAAGACCCGGAGCCAAACAGCCCCCGGAAGGTATACTGGAGGAAGAATGAAGCCCCGATGGCGGTAATCAGCGGGACTAGACGAGGGGCATTACGCAAGGGCCGGTAAGCAATTCTTTCCAAGAGCATAGCGATGCCCGCGGATACACCCATCGCAACCACGGCGATGATTGCCATGCTGATCACGGGTTGCTTGTCTAGAAACCCAGACTTGGACAAGCCCTGGGCAACATAAACCGCTGTAAATGGCCCACTCATGAACACTTCGCTGTGGGCAAAGTTGATCATTTTCAAAATACCATAAACCATGGTATAGCCCATGGCAATAAGAGCGTAAACCCCTCCAAGCGCCAATCCCCGGATGGTCAGGTCGAGCCAACCACTGGGTGTGTATAAGTGCAATTGCAGGGTTTTGATCGTCCCCCAGACGACCGCTGCCGCAATGGCCAGGCCGATCACCCAAATAAAAATATCGGTAAGAGTAATGCGCTGACGCCAGGTTCGTAGCATCTCAAACTCCTCTTCTCAAATGGGAGTGCTTTTTACAAGAAGGGGCGAGCAATGGCTCGCCCCTCCTTATTTAAACGAACTTGAATTTACTTCTTGACGTATTTGGTCGGCCAGATCAGGGTAGGCGGATACTGACCGGTATGATAGGTGTAAACACCGATGACCGGGTTGGCGCAGTCGCCGTCGAGGTTGCAAGTCAGGACGCCGGTCAAACCAACGAAGTTTTTGGTTGCGGCCACGGCATCCCGTAGCGCCTGGCGTGGAATGTAGAGCGACCCATCCGTTGTCGGCACAGCGACCCTCTCAATGGCGTCCATGACGATGTTGAAGGCATCGTAGGCATGCGCATGGAAGATGTTGATCGGCTGCTCGCCGAACTTCTTCACATACTTGGCCACAAATGTATCATAAGCAGCACCCTGGACGACCGGGCTCGAAACCATGAAGCCTTCCACATCGGCACCAGTGGTTTTCATTACATCCGGCGAGAACAGGCCATCCGCGCCCATCAGTTTGGTTTTTTCAAGGCCGGGGGTGGTCTTGGCCTGATGGATGATGAACGAACCCGCCGGCTCGAAGATCGGGAAGTAGATGATATCCGGCGTTCCGGTCGCAACGGCGGCCATGACGGAGCTCATGTCGGTGGCGTTCGGATCCACGGAGGTTGCCATGGTAATCGTTCCACCCAACTTCGTGAAGTCATCCCCAAATACCTTGACCAGCGAGGCAGCGTAAAGGCTGCCGTCATGGATAGTGGCGGCTTTCTTAAAGCCCAGGAAATTATAGACAAAGTCAGCTGCAGCCGCGCCCTGGAACACATCGTTATGTGCGGTGCGGAAGTAGCCGGAGTAATGGTTCGAGCTGGTCAGATTGGTCAGGTCCGGAGCGGTATTGGAAGACGAGATCGTTACAAACCCGGCCTTGGAGAGTAATGGCTCAGCCGCACGGGCTTCGCTCGAGCAGGACGTGCCAAAGACTGCCACGATGGTCGGGTCGGAGGCCAGCTTGGTGCCACCGGCCTGGCCGCCATCCGCTGTGCAGAGGGAATCCTGGCCATCTAACTTGATGGTATGGCCGAGGATCTTGCCGCCGGCATCATCGATGCCGATCTCTATCCCGTTGCGGGAGTCGGTGCCTAGGGCTGCATTGGCGCCAGATATGACCAACAGATAGGCGAGATGAATCGGGTCCGAAGGGCCGATCTTAACACAACCGATCGCATCCGAGCATTTATAGGACGCCACAGGTGCCTGAGTCACAATAGGTGCCATAGTGGCCACTGCGGTAGGAGCCGCTGTGGCAGGCGCGGCTGTGGCAGGAGCAGCCGTGGCAGGAGCTGCCGTAGCCGGAGCCGCTGTGGCTGGAGCTGCTGTAGCTGGAGCCGCTGTGGCTGGAGCCGCTGTGGCTGGAGCCGCTGTAGTTGCAGCGGCACCGCAGGCCGTCAGGAGCATGCCCAGGATGGCTATTGCTGAAATTACGATTGAAAACCTTTTAAACATATGCTTTTCTCCTCCGATGAAGAATAGTGAATATAGGAACCCATTTTCCGGGTTTTATCGGCATAGCTGACAACGCCTTTCAGTGTCGAGCATCACCTCCTTTATTCTTTAATCTTATTTGAGTTGAATGACTATCTTCGCTTCGACTCACATCCACAGGGGTGAAAAAATAAACGTTTATTCTACTCAGGACTTGTAAAGGATCAGGCTTGGAAATTCTAGTTTCAATAAATAATATTGGCGTATTATAACCGCCAAATAAAAAAACGGCTTACTAATCGCTAAAAGAATCCGGCGCGTTGGTTTTTCGAGATGTGAATGTATTGGCTTCAGAATTCTCGAAAACACCTTTTCTCGTGAATCTTTTTCTCGGCTAGCAAACCATTTTTCATTGGTGGACTTTACCTGTTTTTATTAAATAAGTCAAGTGCTACAAGCCGCTTCAATATCACAGTGATGTGCTTCTGGAGATTTTAGCCATGGTTTGATAATCTACACGCAATCCTGGAGAATAACCTTTAATAAGAAATCATTCACGCGTAAGCAATAATCGCTGACGGGTGTAAGGGATTAATCCACCCGCGTCGATAATTGCCTGGCGCGCTTGGGGCAAGGGCACAATCTCGAAGCTTTTCCCAATGGTCTGGTTCACTATCTGCGTGGTTGAGATATTTAGCTCATCACCTTCATCGGCCTCGATATCCGGGCAAATGATGGTATTCAATCCCAGGTTTATGGAATTCTGTAGGAAGATCCGGGCGAAATCTCTGGCGATGACGATGAAATCCGAACCCTTCAGGCAAGAGGCAGCCTGCTCGCGGGAAGAGCCGCAGCCGAAATTCCTCCCGGCCACGATGACGCTATGTAGTTGGATCTCCTTTTTCTTCAACCGGGAATTAAAATCGACCAGATCCGCAAATGCATTCTGGG
>JBEKVG010000341.1:0-3546 GCA_049514195.1 Anaerolineales bacterium
GGGAGGAGTAGATTTGCGCGGGGAATATAATATGCTTATGAAAACACTAGGTGTTGCACGACATGAAGTTTTGTCCCTCCCCCATTTCTGTTCTTGGAAATGGGGGAGGTAGGAGGGGGTCTGATGCACAAGCGCACCACACCAAAAATCTTCGGACACGCCAAACAACTGCACCGGAGCCTGACTCCGGCAGAAGCCAGGCTATGGGCGCGCTTTCGTGCCCACCGGATGGATGAAGGATGTCCATTTTCGTAATCAATACGCCATCGGCAATTATGTGGTGGATTTTGTTGCGCCGCGAAGAAAGCTTATCATTGAACTGGACGGTGATCAGCACCTGGAACAGGAAGAGTATGATGCGGAACGGACAGTTTTCCTGGAATCCAAAGGCTATCGCGTCATCCGCTTTTGGAATGGCGAGGTCATGAATGACATGGAGGGCGTCCTGCGCGCCATAGATATTGCGTTGGAAGAAGAGGAAATTTGACCCCCTCCCGACCTCTGACCCCCCTGCCCTAAAGGGCATCCCCCCATTTCGAAAAACAGAAATGGGGGGAGAGAGCTGGGCGGCTGGGGGAGGAGACATAACTACTCGGTACTGGTGACCTTGCTGCCCCAGGTGAATTACCCGGGGATGTGATGATGCAGAGGTGCGAGGGCCACCGAGAGGATCTTGGTATGGTTGGAGAGGGTTACCTCCTGCAGGCCACCCACCCCAAGGATGGCGGCATCCTTCACATCGAATTTTTTTTTGTTAGTCCTGGAACAATCTTTTTTAGAATAATGTTTATAATAACCAGGCGCAGTACCATTGAACCTTCCGCATTGCAATTTTATGAGCGAACCTGCCATTCACCTGCACGAATTGTGCAAGACCTACCGGGTCCCGGAACGCGAGTCCGGGATGGGCGCAGCCGTGCAGAGCCTGTTCCATCGTAGAATGCAGGAGGTTCAGGCCGTGGATGGCCTGACGTTCGACCTGGCTCCCGGCGAGATGGTCGGCTTCCTAGGCCCTAACGGCGCCGGAAAGACCACCACCTTGAAGATGCTCTCCGGCTTGCTGCACCCCAGCGGTGGCGAAGGGCGTGTGCTCGGATTTGTGCCATGGAAGCGTGAGCGCCTCTTCCTGCGCCAGATCACCCTGGTGATGGGCCAGCGCAACCAACTGGTCTGGGATATCCCGGCAGCCGATTCGTTCGAATTGAACCGGGTCATCTACCGCCTGCAGGCGGCGGATTACCGCCGCACGCTGAACGAGCTGACCGAGCTGCTCGAGCTGGGTCCGCTGCTCAAGAAACCGGTCCGCAACCTGTCGCTGGGAGAACGCATGAAGTGCGAGATCGCGGCGGCTCTGCTGCACCGTCCCCAGGTGGTCTTCCTCGACGAACCCACCATTGGCCTGGATGTGACCATGCAACGGCGCATCCGGACTTTCATTGAGGAATACAACCGCCGCTACGGGGCGACCATCCTGCTGACCAGCCATTACATGGCGGATGTGGAAGCCCTGTGCAAGCGCGTCATCGTCATTCATCACGGCCGCCTGCTCTTCGACGGCAACCTGTCGGACCTGGTGCAGCAGTTCACCGCCCATAAAACCATCGTCGTCCAACTCGAAGATTGCGCCGCCGATTTCCATAGCTATGGCGAGGTGGTCGACTGCGAGGACGGGCGCGTCACGCTGCGGGTGCCGAAAGCCAAAACCGCCCAAGTCACCGAGCGCCTGCTGGCCGACCTGCCAGTGATCGACCTTTTGGTCGAGGACCCACCCATCGAGGAGGTCATCGACCGGGTCTTCACCCAGGATGCGACATGAATCTCCTGCAGGAACTTCGCCATCTTCTACGTTTGTACGCCCAGCAGTTCAAGACCACCTTTGCCAGCATGCTGCAGTACCGCGCCTCGCTGTTCATCTGGATGATCTCATCAGTGCTCGAACCGCTGATCTACCTGGTGGTCTGGTCGACGGTCTCGAATGGCAACGGAGGCAGCGTGGGCGGCTACACGGCGGGCGGTTTCGCGGCCTACTATATTGCTTTCATGCTGGTCAACCAGGTCACCTATACCTGGATCATGTACGAATACGAGTACCGCGTTCGCCAGGGCTACCTCTCTTTTGCCCTGCTCAAACCGGTCCACCCGATTCACTCGGACATTTCCGACAACCTGTCGTCCAAGCTGATCACCCTGCCGGTCTTATTGGTCATCGCGGCCGGCCTGGCCTTGATCTTCCATCCGACCGCCACATGGTCGTTGTGGGCCGTGCTGGCATTTATCCCTGCGCTGGTACTGGCCTTCCTGCTGCGCTTCCTGCTGGAATGGACCCTGGCCTTGGCGGCTTTCTGGACGACGCGCGTCAGCGCAATCAACCAGGTCTATTTTGTCCTGATGCTCTTCCTGGCCGGGCAGATCGCCCCGCTGACGCTCTTTCCACACTGGCTGCAAATCGTGGCGGACATCCTGCCTTTCCGCTGGATGCTGGGCTTCCCGGTCGAACTGGTACTCGGCCGGCTGACGCCCGTCCAGGTACTGGAAGGAATGGCCGCCCAGGCTGCCTGGGTCATCGTCAGCCTGGTTTTGATCCGGCTAGTCTGGCGGGCAGGAGTACGCGTCTACTCGGCGGTGGGAGCATGAATACTCTGCGCCTGCTGGTTGTCTATTTCCGGGTGAGCGTGCTGAACGAGACCGCCTACCGGGTTAATTTCTTCGTGCAACTCTTCCAATCCCTACTAGAGCTGGGCACCGCCCTGGCTGGGCTGGCGGTCATCTTCACTTATACCAACTCCCTGGGTGGCTGGCAACCAAACGAGATGCTGGCGCTGGTGGGAGTCTATTTCCTGGTGGGCGGGGTCATCAGCCTGGTGATCCAGCCAGGCATGTCCGCCCTGATCGACTCAGTGCGGGATGGGACGCTGGATTTTACCCTGACCAAACCGGAGGATGCCCAGTTGCTGGTCAGCATCCAGCGCGTGGCGATCTGGAGCCTGCTGGACCTGGTGATGGGTGCGGGGGTACTGGTGGCGGCCCTGGTCCGGCTGGGACAGTCGGTCGGGATCGGCGAAGCGGCCGCGTTCACCGGCATGCTGCTGGCCGGAGCCGTGATCGTCTACAGTTTCTGGCTGATCCTGGCCAGCCTGTCGTTCTGGTTTGTGAGAGTGGAGAACCTGCTCGAGATCTTCCAGAGCGTCTACCAGGCCGGGCGCTGGCCAGTCAGCCTGTACCCGGGCTGGCTGCGCTTCGGCCTAACCTTTATCGTGCCGGTGGCCTTTGCGACGACTGTCCCGGCTGAGGCTCTCACCGGGCGCCTGGGCGGGCCGACCCTGTTCGGGGCGGTCGGGTTGGCGGTCCTGCTTGCTGCAGTCGCACGCCTGATCTGGCGGCTGGGGCTGCGGCGCTACTCGGGTGCCTCGGCATAGGATTTAATCCGCTAATGCCACTTCGTGGTACACGTCTTCGCCAATCTCCACTAATTTTCTTTAAGATCAATGTAAATTCGCGGAGATTAGTGGATAATTTTGAAGTTTTGCATAAGTCCTACTGGTATAG
>JBEKVG010000342.1:0-3525 GCA_049514195.1 Anaerolineales bacterium
GCAACTTGTGGGTGTGCCGAGTGATGTTCTGCTTTCCTGGGAAGAAGGTCGTAAAGCGCCTTCCCTTCCGGAACTGGAGGTACTGGCATATTCTCTCCATCTACCTTTGCACCATTTCTGGAGCAAGGTGGCAATTTCAGAAAGCGCGCCGGTCGCTGAGACCATGAATCTGCCAGCCCTGATCAGAATTCGACAACGTCTGATTGGGGCGCTCCTGCGCCAGCAACGTGAAAATGCCAGCCTCTCATTAAGGGCCCTTTCTGAACAATCGGGTATTTCAACAGCACGATTAAGGGCATGTGAAATAGGAAGGCGGTCAATCCCATTGCCCGAACTGGAAGGTTTGGTGGCGCTGTTAGGCGGTCAGATTGAAGCAATATTTGACCAGACCGGTCGCATCGGTCAGTGGATTATTCAACAGGAAGCTCTTCAGGATTTCTTACAACTGCCATCCGAATTACAGAATTTTGTTTCCAAACCGTTCAACCGTCCATATTTGGAACTGGCGATGAATTTGAGCGATATGCCCACCGATAAGTTGCGCTGCTTGGCAGAAGACTTATCGGAAAAACTTTCTAAATATGACAAACAAGTTTCTTCCCCAAGATATAATTGAACAGGCCAAGGGGACTTTTCAGGCTGGAGATTAACTGACCCTTGCACAGGCCTTCGGTGAGGCTGCAGCAATTTTTGTAAATTCGAGTGATGTATCCATGGATGCCGCGATAAAGAAAATTCTGTTGTCAGTTTATGGTGATTAGTATGGATGTCCGGACGCGGCCAGCGATCCTGACGGACCGGCAACAGATTGCAAATTTACTGCGTATCAGTCCATACATCCACCGCCACCTGGATTGGCGGTATCCGTTGGATTGGATTGGATCATCGCCTTTTCTTGTACTTGAGAGCCGGGGATTGATTGTTTCTGCATTGGCCTGTCCGCCGGACCCGCCCAAAGTGGCCTGGGTGCGGCTGTTTTTTACCTCCGGGATGATATCCCTGGATGAGTCCTGGCAGACTCTCTGGGATGGAGTCCGTCTTGACCTGGCGCATAAAGGCCAGTTCATGGCTGCGGCCATCGTTTTGCAGGAGTGGTATCACAGTTTACTGCGCGCCAGTGGATTTTCCAGCCGGCAGTCCATCGTCATGCTTGAACGCGATGGACAGAACCCCATGGAGATATCCTTGCCGGCTGGTTTTACAATCCGAACCATGCTGCAATACGATTTGCCCGCGGTTGCCGAGGTGGATGCAGCGGCTTTTGAACCGCTCTGGCAGAATTCGCTCTCGGCGCTGGAACGAGCTTACCCACAGGCTGTACTGGCTACGGTGGCCGAGGCAGATGGGCAAATGATTGGATACCAGCTCAGTACGCGCAATCCGCTTGGGGCACATCTCGCCAGGCTGGCGGTCCGCCCAGACCTGCAAGGACGCGGGGTGGGGCGCGCCTTGGTTGCAGACCTGATTCAACAGGCTGAGCGGCGTGGTATGTATCATCTGACGGTCAACACCCAGAGCGACAATGCCGCATCGTTGGTTCTTTACAGAAAAACCGGTTTTTGTGAGACCGGGGAACGCTTCCCGGTTTACCAGTTGCAAGTCTCGTAACGAGCAGGCACTCTGGAAGAAATTATTTGCAAGGCCAGTGGAGCACCCGCCGGTGAATTCAAAAATAAACTTGGAGGCAAATAAATAATATGGAAATCTCGGAATGGACCTGGAAATCCTTTGACGGATTGGACATGTATGCATGTGCTTGGACGCCTCAGGGGTTGCCCAAAGCTGTTATTTTGCTAGTACATGGGCTTGGCGAGCATGTTGGCCGGTATGATCACGTTGCGGCTGCGCTGACGGAAAAAGGCTACGCTATGCTTGGTTTTGACCTGCGCGGGCATGGCAAATCCGGTGGGCCGCGTGGTCATACGCCATCCAGCGAAGCATTCATGCGGGATATCGACTCAATGGTCAAGCAGGCAAAAGTGCGTTACCCGGGAATCCGTCAATTTATGTACGGGCTAAGCATGGGAGGTAACCTGGTACTGAATTACATCCTTGACCGACAACCGGCTCTGGCCGGTGCAGTGGTGTCTGCTCCCGGGCTGCGCAGTCCGATCTTGGACCAAAAAAATAAGGCGATTTTTGCCAAGGTACTGGGAGTTCTCCTGCCTTCCTTTACTATTCCGAGCGGTCTGGATGCCAACATGCTTTCCCGCGTCCCGGAAGTGGTTGATCGCTACAAACAAGACCCACTCGTGCATGACAGGGTTTCACTTGGTCTGGCGAAGAGCCAGCTAGAAATGGTTCCATGGATATTTAAGCATGCCGGTGATCTCAATATCCCGCTTTTGGTGATGCATGGAACGGAAGACAAGATTGTCTATATCCAGGGTAGCCGGGAATTTGCTCGAAAGGCTGGAGATAAAGTGACACTCAAGATATGGGATGGCATGTATCACGAGATTCACAACGAGCCAGAACAGGAGCAGGTTCTCGCTTATATGCTGGACTGGCTGGGGAAACACTGACCAGAATTAGAATCGGATGAGAAGAACCTCGTTTTCAAGCAGAAGACGGGGTCTTTACTGGACAAACTGTCCCGATTATGGCAAAATCCTGCCACTATAAACGAAGTATGGAGTTAGCATGAGTAAACGCCAGGAAATCCGCGAACGCCGCCGTCGCGAACAGATCCGCAACCGCATTATTGTTATCGTTCTGGTGGTGATGGGTGCACTGTTGGTGGCTTTCGCTTTCATTATGCCATCCATTGCTACTGCTAGGAACGCTGCCAATGCTGCCAAAACGCCGGTCTTGATCGTTACTCCGCGGAAATTCAACGCAAAGGTGGACGGAGTCCATCTCGGCGATCCCAATGCCCCGGTCAAAGTGGATATCTACGAGGATTATCGCTGTTCAGCCTGTCTGGCCTACACACAGGGCATTGAACCCCAGGTTATCAAGAATTATGTGGAAACCGGCAAGGTATATTACACCTATCATTCTTTCATTGTGATTGATAACCATGATGGCACAGATGCCTCCTACCGGTCGGCCAATGCAGCGATGTGTGCCTCGGAACAAAATCGCTTTTGGGATTACCATGCCACGCTCTATGCCAACCAGATCACCGAAGATGCCTCCCTTTATACCGATACGCGTCTTGTCACGATGGCCGAGAATTTGAAGCTGGATATGACGGCATTTAACCAATGTTACCAGGCAAAAAAGTATGCTAGCGTTGTCCAGAAAGACATATCTGCGGGCCAGTCATTAAACATTACTGGCACGCCAAGCATCTTTGTGAATGGAACTTTGGTTCCCAATTTCTCCAATGCCGTCCAGGCGATAGATAGTGCGTTGGCGGGAAAGTAAAAAACAAAAACAAAACAGGCGGAGACCTTATTGGCGCTCCGCCTGTTTTAATGCCTATTCATTGGAACAGGCTGACGATCCAAACAATTAGCGGGGCGATCACCAGAGCGGGCAGGAAATTCCCCACGCGTATTTTTTTAATTTCCAACAGGC
>JBEKVG010000343.1:0-3522 GCA_049514195.1 Anaerolineales bacterium
CAAGGAAGGTTTCATCAAATTCCTGCCATTGGGCGGATGGTTTGACCAGGTGTTGCTCGGCCAGCGAGTGCTGATCAAGACGAGCAAAGGCGATGTGGCCGGGGTCATCGGAGCCAGGCCGCCGCATTTGCTGAATGCCGAGGAACGCCAGAAGGTCGTACAGCGTAAGGATATGTACATTGACATTGGCGCGATAAACGAGTCCGAGGTGAAAGAGGCCGGTGTGCAGCCGGGGGATCCGATCATTCCGCGGGCCGATTTCCAGATCCTGGCAAGTGGCAAAACCTATCTCTCCAAGGCCTTTGATGACCGCGTCGGCGTGGTTGTGATGGTCTCGGCCCTCCAATTGCTCAAAGACCGCCCGCATCCGAACACTGTCTTTGCCACTGCAACTGTGATGGAGGAAGTAGGAGTGCGTGGAGCAACCACCAGCGTAGAAGCTGTCCAGCCAGACGTAGCAATTATCCTCGAAGCAGACATAGCCGGGGATGTTCCTGGCATCAAGCCTGAAGAGTCGTCCATCCAATTGGGCGCCGGGCCTTCGGTGGTAATCTATGATGCCCGCATGATCCCAAACCTAAAATTGCGCGATCTGGTGTTGGATTGCGGCAGGCAACTCGGCATCAATGTGCAATTATCCTCCATCGAAGGCGGGGCTACCGATGGCGCTGCCATCCATCTTTTCAAGACCGGCGTACCCACGGTGGTACTGTGTGTACCAGCACGGCACATTCATTCTCATAGTTCGATCATCCACCGTAAGGATTATGATGATGCGGTGAAACTATTAGTTGAGATGATCACCCGCCTGGACAAGAAACAAGTGAAAGAGTTGACGGCTTAGTTTCCAGTGAACTGTATCCTGCGAAGTAGCCTCCAAGGAGTAGTAAAATTACTCCGGTTTTTAGGAGGATGTTATTTTGGAAAGGGCTTTTATTCTTGCGGAGAATAGATGACGGATCTTATTAAACAGATCACAAGTGATTTGCAAAAGAAAATTGAATCCTTTGAGCCGAAGGTAGGTGTTGCGGACATTGGCACGGTGCTGGAGGCGGGTGATGGGATTGCGCGCGCCAGCGGCCTGGCGAATGTCAAGGCACAGGAACTGGTGCAGTTCGCCAATGGTGTCATGGGCATCGCCTTCAACCTGGAGAAGGAGGCCGTTGGCATCATCATCATGGGCGATTATTTCGAGATTGCCGAAGGGATGGAAGTACGCGCAACCGGTCGCATCGCCTCGGTCCCGGTTGGCGATGGCCTGATCGGCCGGGTAGTCAATGCCTTGGGCGAACCGGTGGACGGCAAAGGGACGGTTAAGTTCACGGATTACCGCCCGATTGAACGCATCGCGGCAGGCGTGGTGGAACGCCAGGATGTGGATACGCCGGTCCAGACTGGTATCAAGGCGATTGATTCGATGATACCCATCGGGCGTGGGCAGCGTGAGCTCATCATTGGCGATCGCCAGACCGGCAAGACGGCCATCGCCATTGATACCATCATTAACCAAAAAGGCAAAGACCTGATCTGCATCTACGTTGCCATCGGACAGAAAAAAGCCGCGGTTGCCCGGACAGTCAGTATTCTGGAACAACACGGTTCCATGGCCCATACCATTGTAGTGGTTGCGGCCGCGGATGAGTCCGCTGCATTGCAATACATCGCTCCTTACGCCGGGTGTGCCATTGGCGAAGAGTTCATGGAGAAAGGGCGGGGTGCTCTGGTTATCTATGATGACCTTTCCAAGCACGCCTGGGCCTATCGCCAGGTTTCCCTGCTACTGCGCCGCCCGCCGGGGCGTGAAGCCTATCCAGGTGATATCTTCTACCTGCACTCCCGCCTGTTGGAACGTGCCGCCCGTCTGGCAGACAAGTATGTCATTGTCAAGAAGGATTTCAAGAATGATCTGGCCGTGGAAGAAGATGCTTTCAATGGAAAGGTTTTCTCTGGCCCAATGTCAAGGCACGATGCCGAGCAGGCCTGCAAAGCGTTGGATAACCCTGAGAATTTCAAGGTAACCAAGCTGGCCGGTTCGGGTGGCTCGTTGACAGCGTTGCCAATCATTGAAACCCTACTGGGCGACGTCTCGGCTTACATCCCAACTAACGTCATCTCCATCACAGATGGCCAGATCTATCTGGTCAATAACCTATTCAACGCAGGCATCCGCCCGGCAGTGGATGTGGGCATTTCCGTTTCCCGTGTTGGCGGCGCGGCACAGACCAAAGCGATGAAACAGGTAGCTGGTAAATTGCGCATCGATATGGCCACCTACCGCGAACTGGCCGCGTTTGCCCTGATGAGTTCCGATCTGGACAAAACCACGCAGGCGCAACTGACGCGCGGCCAACGCATGCAGGAAATTTTGAAGCAACCACAGTATGAACCCATGCCCCTAGAGAACCAGGTTATGGTCATTTTTGCCGGGACGAATGGTTATGCTGATAATGTACCGGTTGAAAATATGAAGAAATGGGAGGGTGACCTGATCCGCAACCTGACGACCTCACACCCGGAGCTCGGCAAGGATATCGCTGAAAGGAAACAGATCACCCCTGAGACCGAAAAGAAGCTGCAGGAAGCGTTGGAAGCCTTCAAGACCACCTGGCAGTAGAATAAGGGAAATACGGAACTAAAACCATGGCTTCAGCCCGCGAAATGCGGATGCGGATCCGCAGCGTAAAAAGCATCTCACAGGTGACGCGTGCCCTGGAGGCTGTCAGTACCAGCAAAGTCCGCAAGGCAGTGGCGGCAGTCACAGCGACACGCGCGTACGCCACCAAAGCATGGCAAGTACTGATGCACATTGCCAGTCAGCCTGGACGGGCGGTCCTGCATCCGCTTCTGGCAAGCCGGCCCGAGATCCATAATGTACTTGTAGTGGCTATCAGTGGCGACCGGGGTCTGGCGGGCGCATACAATACCAATATTATCCGTTTCATAACCCAGCGTTTTGACCATTTCGAGGTTCCTGTTCGGTATATTGCCGTCGGGCGTAAAGGACGGGATATGCTCCTGCGTCGTCGCAAGCAAGTCATCGCCGAGTTCACCAATCTGCCGGCTGCACCATCCTTCGCAGATGTTTCGGCAATTGGCCGAGTGGCGGTGGATGAATTCCTTAAAGGTGAGGTGGATGAGGTTTATCTGGTCTATACTGAGTTTGTTAATATGGTCAAGCAGGAACCGGTTATTAGAAAATTGCTTCCGTTGGAAGTCGGCACTGAAGGTGGAAGGGTTGAGGAATATGCACATCAACGTTTGACCGCTGCTTATATATATGAACCATCAGAAGAGGAACTACTTGATGAGATCATCCCACGCTTCACTGCTTTGCAGGTCTACCAGGCCATTCTGGAATCACTGGCTTCGGAGCATGCTGCCCGGATGGTTGCAATGAGCAATGCCACCGAAAATGCCATCGAGCTGGTATCTCACTTACAACTGCAGTATAACAAGGCTCGCCAGCAGACGATCACCAGTGACCTCCTGGATATATCTGGCGGAGCGGAGGCGTTGGCCAAG
>JBEKVG010000344.1:0-3522 GCA_049514195.1 Anaerolineales bacterium
TCGGCGGCCGTTTGTGTGGATACTTTGATTCCTTCTTCGGCCAAAAGTTCTGACAATGGAGCGGCTTCCTCGGCATGGATTGGCCCCTCCGCCCAGCGGTGAGCGAACTGCCCGTCCATAGCCAGTCCATACATCACCGGTAAAGATTTTTTTCCCGCTACCAGATCCGACTCGGTGGATTTCCCCGTAAGGGCTGAATTTCCCCAGATGCCGAGATAATCATCCTGTACCTGGAAGGCCAGACCAAGATAATGACCGAAGCTTCTATAATTCTGCTGAGTCGCCTCATCTGCCCCGCCAAGTAAGGCCCCAACTTGCGTGCAAGCCGCGAGCAATGCGGCGGTTTTTCCGGAGACCATTCGCCAATAATCTTCAATGGTCAAGTCATTCCGATTTTCGTAAGAAATATCAAGATACTGTCCGCTGCTCAAAGCCAAGCAGGCTTCATCGAGGATTTTCCCGACATGTAATATTGTCTCAGGAGGATATCCCGCTCTGGTTTCAGAGATGACCAAATGAGCCAGGATTAAAAGCGCATCACCAACGTTGATGGCCTGTGCCACACCCCACTTTTTCCAAACAGTGAGGCGTCCACGGCGCAGTTCGGAGTCATCCTGGATATCATCATGGGCAAGCGAGAAGCTGTGGATGAGTTCAAGGCTGGCAGCCACGGGGAGCGCAGGCTGCCATTGTACACCGCAGGCTGCGCAGGTCAACAATACCAACAGGGGACGAATTCGTTTTCCGGTGGCTTCTGAGTCTGCAGCCTCACCGCTCCAGCCCATATGGTAGGTCAGCATTTCATGGAAGGAGTTTGTAGGTGGCTTATCCAGTCGGGCCACGACCCGCTGGAGCTCCTTCTCAATGGCGGGCAGCATAATGGCCATGAGGGATTTCAGTGTCATTTCAACTCCAAAGGTCTCGATGTGTAAAGCTCTACGAGTAGGTTCCAGGTAATAATAACCCGAATTTTATGACCTACAAAATACCTAACTGTTGAAGGTCCATTTCAAGCAGGGCAGGGGAAGCGAAGTGGTGAGTCGCAAAGCCCAGCTTGCGGGCTGTTGCAATATTTTGGGGCGAGTCGTCAACCAGCAGGCATTCCTCAGGTTGGCATTGGATCTTCTGGAGGAACAGGTGAAAGATGGCTGGATCAGGCTTGATGAGTTTGACTTCTCCGGAGACCATGATGTCTTCGAACAGATCGAAAACCTTGTATTTATGCCTGACAATTGAGAATTTCTCCGCTGACCAGTTGGTCAGACCATAAAGCCGGCAACCGACGGCCTTGAGTTTGTAAAGGATCTCAGCCGTCTCAGGGATAATCCCGGTGATGGATTGCTCCCATTCTTCGTCGTAGGCGTGGATGAGGTGTGCATATTGGGGGAATTGAGCAGAAAGTTCTTGCACAGCCTGTACGAAAGGATCGCCCTTGTCTTGCGAGAGATTCCACGCAGAGAAATTGACCTCTGCCAGGAAAGAATCAATTGCTTGTCTGTCGTTGGAAAAGTATTTACCAAACAGTTTATGAGGATCCCAATTAATAAGGACACCGCCGAAATCAAATATGATGGCGCGAATGGACGAAGAATGCATATACGTTTTCTTATTTTCTTCGGGTTTCTTCACTGCTTCAGCAACTTTCCGATATCCATCCCTTTCAATGTTTCCACCCCTGTAGTAAACATTGTTATCTGAATTTGTTTCTTTGTCAGCATTATCAGGTCAGATGTTTTCCCTTCTGAAACAGCCGCAGTCTTGAGAAACCGCCCTGCCATTCCTCCCAATGTGGCACCCAATGCAATGCACTTGGTAATATCCAATCCATCTTTAAGTCCCCCGCTGGCAAAGATCATCAGCTCTGATGAGGCATTTTTGACGTTAAGAATCGAGTCTGCGGTGGGGATGCCCCAACCTATAAATGTACCTGCTAGTTTGCGGAGGAAATCATCCGGGGCACGTTGCATCTCAACCTGTGACCAACTTGTACCGCCTGCGCCGGCCACATCGATCGCAGATACGCCACATTCTGCAAGAATCTTTGCAGTTCTCTTTGAAATTCCCCATCCAACCTCCTTGACGATCACCGGAACTATCGATTGCTTACATATTTTTTCTATTTTCTTCGCCAGTCCCATGAAATTCGTGTTGCCACCTGCCTGCACGGCTTCCTGCAATGGATTAAGGTGCAGGATGAGCGCATCCGCCTGGATCATATCCACGGCACGGCGGCACTCATCAATGCCAAAGCCATAGTTGAGTTGAACAGCACCCAGGTTGGCAAAGAGCAGGATGTCTGGGGCAACTTTGCGCGCAAGAGCGTAGGTGGGGATTTGCTGCGGATCTTCCAACGCGGCTCGCTGGCTGCCCACACCCATTGCCACGCCGCATTCCTGGGCAGCTTCCGCCAGGCGCTGATTAATTTCTCCGGTCAGCTCCGTTCCACCTGTCATGGACGAGATCAGGATGGGCGCAGCGAGTTTCTTTCCAAACAGCTCCAATGACGTATCAACTGCTTCAAGATCCAGTTCAGGCAGCGCTTCGTGGATAAAGTGGTAGTGTTCCAATCCATTGGTCAGAATGGAATGCACATCCTGTTCCAGGTTAATTTTAATGTGATCGTTTTTTCGAGTACCAATGGGCGCAACTTTTTTCATCGGTTTGTGTTCCGTCTATTGAATTATAATGGCAACCCGGTTACAATTGGTATAGAAAATGTTCAGGAGGAACCCATGGCAAACACTTTTGATGAAGTCAAGGCAATCATTGTAGATTTGTTGGGCGTGGATGAAACCAAGGTCAAACCTGAGGCCCGTTTCCGCGAGGATCTGGAAGCTGATTCGCTCGACTTAGTTGAACTCATTATGAAATTCGAAGATGTGTTTGGTACAGAGATATCTGACGAGGATGCCCAGAAAATTATAACCGTAGGCGACGCGGTTAATTTCGTCGAATCACAAAAAGCCAAGAAATAAATTTTCCTAAAAACCTCTTAGGGGCACGAACGCCGACGTGCCCCTGTGTGTTTTAAATTAGCAGGGGACATCCATTGAGCCATTCCTGAAGCATTAACTCAATAAAGAAGGAATTTCTTCCGGGTAGCGAGCTACTGTGACGCCAGCTGCTTCAAGTGCTTTGATTTTATCGTCTGCGGTTCCCGCCCCGCCTTCGATGATGGCTCCGGCGTGGCCCATACGTTTGCCGGGAGGAGCGGTCTGACCGGCGATGAACGCGATAACCGGTTTGGTCATATTTGCGGCAATGAACTGGGCGGCTTTTTCTTCATCAGAACCGCCGATTTCGCCAATCATAACGACCATTTCAGTGTGCGGATCGGCTTCGAACATGTCCAGGCAGTCAATAAAATCAGTCCCGTTGATGGGATCGCCGCCAATACCCACGCAAGTGGATACACCCATATTGTTTAGTTTGAGAGCATAAAGAACCTCGTATGTAAGAGTACCAGAGCGCGAGACTACGCCTACGTTTCCTGGAATAGCAATGTCATTTGGTATGATTCCT
>JBEKVG010000345.1:0-3511 GCA_049514195.1 Anaerolineales bacterium
TGGCTAGGTGACCGAGGATCAGGCCATTATCTTCCATCTCGCCCTCGGGGATGATCTTGGAGGCAAACCCCAGCACATCCCGCACCCCACCGAACAGCCATTTGAACAGGTAAAAGTTATGCACAGATGAATCCAGGATGACCCCGCCGTAAGGCGCTTTACCGTGCCACAGATTGGGATCCTTGATGCGGTAGGCTTCGCTCCCGGCGATGAGCGTGCGGACGCTCCAGATATCACCCAGTATGCCCTGCTGGAGGAGCTCCTCCGCCTTCAGGTAGGCGGTGACGAAGGCTGTGTTTTCAGCCACGCTGAATTTCAATCTATTTTGCTTTGCCAGGTTGATCAGTTCCTCGCCCTGCTCCGACTTGACCGTGATGGGCTTCTCCACCAGCACATGCTTGCCCTTTTCGAGCGCTGCTTTGGCGATTTCGTAATGCAGTACGTGCGGGACAGTGATGTCCACTATATCCACATCCGGGTTATCAAGGAGCTCCTGATAGCGGATATAACCTTTGGCTCCCTCATACATCCCAATGCGGTTATTGACTTCTTCTTCGTTGATATCGCACAAGGCGACGATTTGACAGGCGTCCCCCAGTTCCGAATACCCGGCTTCATGCGAGTACGAAATGGATCCCAGGCCGATCAGCCCAACACGAACCTTTTTCTCTGCCATAGGCCCTCCTTTCGGGTAAGATGAGTTTGTCGGACAAGTCGAACTATAGCACAAACATAATTTGCGTGCAATGAGACCAAATGATGCCCCTATGATTGAAAACTCTTCAAAACCCCTGTAGTATAATCTTTCCGTCATGCCCATCCTGGATGCGCACACGTTTGAATTCTTCAGCCGTTCCCCGGAACAAACCCGTCGTCTGGGGATGCGCCTGGGTGCGTTGCTCCAACCTGGTGATTTGATCTGTATCCAGGGTGAACTTGGGGCTGGTAAGACCACCCTTGTCCAGGGCCTGGCACAAGGCTGGGGTGCGATGGATGCTGTTTCCAGCCCGACCTTTGTATTGGTCAATGTATACCGCCGACCTGATTCAAGTCAACTCTTTCATTTTGATGCCTACCGCATTGATACGCTCGGCGAGGCGGAAGAATTGGACATGGACACTTACCTCACCGAGGGGCCGTTGGTGATAGAATGGCCGGAGCGTGTTGAACCCATCCTGCCGGCTGAACGGTTGTGGGCTTGGTTGGAATATGAATCCGAAGAACACCGCGCCATGCGTTTCGTTGCAAGCGGTAAACGATACGAAAACTACCTCGACCATCTCCGTCAGATTGTTTACGGAGGGGATTGATGTTGCTGGCAATTGATACCTCCACTGCTCAGATGGGACTGGCGCTCTACGATGGGACAAGCGTGCATGGTGAATTCGTCTGGCATAGCGGCCTGCACCACACCCAGGAACTGGCTCCGACGCTGGCCGAACTTCTGAGGCGCGTGGGAATCAAAATAAGTACTGTCAGTGCTCTCGGCGTGGCTCTTGGCCCTGGGTCGTTTACTAGTTTGCGCGTGGGTCTGGCGTTTGCAAAAGGTCTGGTGCTTGCGCGTCATATACCAATTTCCGGTATCCCCACGCTGGATATTGTCGCTGCGGCGGTTCCACTGTCGGATAGGCGGTTGGCCGCCGTGGTCCAGGCCGGGCGCGGCCGTTTGGCGCTTGGCTGGTATACCGCTGGAGAAACCGGCTGGCAGGTTGATAGTCCAGTAACGTTGACGACTGCCGATGAAATGGCAGAAGAAATCCATAAACCGGTCATTGTTTGCGGTGAAATGTCAACCGATGAACGTCACCGGCTGGCGCGTAAATTCAAAAATGTAACCCTCGCCTCCCCCGCGCAATGCGTTCGCAGGCCAGGAATTCTGGCAGAGTTGGCCTGGCAAAAATGGCAGGCCGGAAAAATTGACCCGGCAGCCAGCCTGGCACCCATTTATTTGCATGCGGCTGGAGGCTTGCCGGCGTGAGCTTGCTTATCCGTCGGATGAAGTTGGAAGACGTTCCGGCAGTTCATGATATTGACACGCTCTCATTTACTTTGCCCTGGTCAGAGCGCTCTTTCCGCTATGAGTTGACCGAAAACCCGGTTTCGCGTGGTTGGGTCGCCGAAGTAGATGGTCAAATTACCGCTATGCTGGTGCTGTGGCTTATCATTGACGAAGCCCATATCGCCACGATTGCTGTTCACCCGAATTTCCGCCGGCAGGGCATTGGCGAGAAGATATTGATCCATGCCCTGCGGGCGGCCCAGGATGAAGGGGCGCGGCGGGCTTTTCTGGAAGTGCGGACCGGGAATACCGCCGCGCAGTCCATGTATAAAAAATATGGTTTTGAAATTGTAGGAGTCCGTCCAAGTTATTACAGAGATAATAATGAGGATGCCTTCTTGATGAATTTGGAGAAATTCGATTGCCTGGAGACTGTATGAGCGCCGAAGAAATCCTTGCCCAGGTGGCAAAAGAAGTCTCAGTTTGCCGAAAATGCACTCTATATCATTCTCGCAAGAATGCGGTTCCCGGTGAGGGCCCAGCCGATGCGGAGATCATGTTCATTGGTGAAGGGCCGGGTTTCTACGAAAACGAACAGGGAAGACCCTTCGTTGGTCCGGCGGGCAATTTCCTGAACGAACTGTTGGCTGAGGCGGGGCTGAAACGCTCCGAAGTATGGATTGGTAACGTGGTAAAATGCCGTCCGCCCGGCAACCGTGATCCGCTCCCAGAAGAATTGGCAGCTTGCAATGAATATCAAGAGCGGCAGATTGCTGCCATCAATCCGAAAATTATTATCACCCTCGGACGTTATTCGATGGGCAAGTTCATGCCCGGTGCCAAGATTAGTTCTGTCCACGGACAAATGCGGAGAGTGGGGGACCGCTTTGTGATTGCCATGTTCCACCCGGCGGCGGCGCTGCATCAGGCGGCCCTTAAACCAGCTATTCAAAAAGATTTCGGCCAGTTACCGAAATTGCTGGAACAGGCACGTACAGCCCTGAAACATCCCTCTCCGGTGCAGGGCGCGGAAGAACCAAAGGAAGAACCTAAGCAATTGAGCCTGTTTTAATATAAGTCTGGGATGTCCAAAAAGTCCAACGGGTTAGACCTTTAGACTTGTAGGACATGTAAGACTTGGAAGGATACTATGCGTACAAAAGAATTTCTCATCGGTAAAATGAATGATAAGACTGCCCGAATCGCTATCCTGGGTTTGGGTTACGTTGGCCTGCCGCTGGCAGTGGTATTTGCCGAAGCGGGATTTAATGTTACTGGAATTGACCCGGATGTGCGCAAGGTCGATTCGGTTAATAAGGGTATCAGTTACATCCCGGATATTTCCACGGAACGGCTTGCCCCGCTGGTCAAATTCGGAAAGCTGAAAGCAACAACCGATTTTTCAACATTGAAGGAAATGGACGCGGCCAGTATCTGCGTCCCGACGCCGCTGCGCAAAACCGGTGACCCGGATATGTCGTTCATCCTGTCTGCAACCGAGCAATTGGCGAA
>JBEKVG010000346.1:0-3505 GCA_049514195.1 Anaerolineales bacterium
TTCAAGAACCTGATGCGCGCTTTGCATGATTCAGGTGCGCAAGGCCGCATCCTGTGCGAAAGCCCAGTTCTGGAAGTAGACGCCCTCAAGTTCAAAGCCTTATGGCTCGAAATGAGCGGGGAAAAACAATAAACAAACCGTAATTTTCCTGAGCGATCCTTTTACAACCCCCAAGGGATAAACTAACTGTCCCTAATTGCCGGTAATCTTCACTGCTTCGATCACGTACATCTGGCGGTTGATGCCGCTGGAACCATACGCCTGATAAACGGGATTGCCTGTGTATTTTTCTGACAGCTTGTTGATGCGGTCACGCGCACCATGTGCCTCGTCAATAAGCCTGCCAACATACCCCTGAATCTCAATCCAATGGCCTGCATTTTGAGGATCGATCACAAGCAACGACAGTTTGGGATTGACCTGCAGATTCCGGGCTTTCTTTGTCGCCGCAGGCATATTGATCCGAACATGCTCTCCGTCAAAATCGCACCAAACCGGCACACTGTGTGGTTGACCATTCGGATTGATTGTGGTTAAGGCACACAGAAGTGGTCGATTAAAGAGATCATGGAATTTTTCTGGAATGGGTAGTGACATTTGAATTAGTCCTTTACTAAACGATTCGAAGTGAAACGACTGATCATGCGATCATTCTATCATTACCCACTTCAACAGGCAATCTTGGCCTCGAACAAACAGATGCAAGAGAAAGGAAGACAGAGTGGTGATTCTGCCATTCTGGATTTTCTTTCAACGCCAGTTAGGCTGGACACCGGCTTTCGTGTTCTTGTGTAGATATTTTATTCATCCTTTATTGGATCATTACTTCTCGTCGCCGGTGTTCTTTCTATTTGATAGGAGGACACCTGACCAGAGCATAAGTATGTGCCGTGTTCTACCAACTGGTGCGGCACCATGGCTGCAGGAGAGAGGAAGCAGAGATGTACACGCCGGGGTCGGCAAAAGTCATGTCAGTTTTCATACCCTTGACAAAATAGAACATTAGTTCTATTATTATGATTATTCAGGATGGTTTTCCTCGCCTCGCCACCTGACTCGGCTTGCTCTTGCTTCTCACAGGAATCGTTATGCAACAGCTTTCAATTCGTCCCCTATACTCATTTCCGGCTGCACAAACAATGAAAAGGATCTCCTTTTCTCTTCCCTGCCAAAAAATTGTTCCTTCGTTTCGCGGAACAAATAATTCAGAATGATTTTAAGAAAGCCATTCCGATTGAATGAATGCACTACTGGATCAGCACATTCGCATTGCTATTTTGAAAGAATATTCTGGCTATAAAAAAGATAGTACCTATGTCCACTTCTGACCAATTTCTCCTCGCCCTCCAGGCATACCAGGAAATCCAGGCGGAACTCCACCAGGATAAACAGCCCCGGCCGGAGTCTGAACAGACTTCCAAGGCTGAAGCCTCGGTTGTACAGGCTACCAGCCTGCCTGCCGGTTCGCTTTTGCTCGGGTTGGCGGAAGACGGTTTGCCGGTCCTGCTTGACCTGTACAATCCGGTTGCAGGTCCGCTGCTGGTGGCTGGCGATAGAGGCAGCGGCAAAACAGTTTTTCTCCAGTCTCTGGCACGCCTCTCAAACCACCAGGATTCTAGCGATGTCTCGTTCGGTGTTCTGACCCCCTTCCCTGAAGAATGGACTGCTCTGGAAGCCCTGCCCGGTTGCTTGGGCGTCTGGCCGGCGTATCATCCGTCCGCGCATGACTTCCTGTCGCAATTGGTCAGTTGGGCGGATGCGCTTCCCAAGACACGCCAGGCGGTATTGCTGCTTTTCGACGGGTTTGACTTGATGACTGGCAGCGACGATCAATCCCAGCATGACCTGCGCTGGCTGCTGATGTACGGCCCGGAGCGGCAGGTCTGGCCGGTGATAACGTTAAACCCCGCTCGTCTGATGCGTCTGCGAACCTGGATGGATTATTTTCATACCCGTGTCCTCGGTCAGGTGAAACATGCGCATAATGCCCGTTCCCTGGTGGACGATCCGAAGGTCGGTTTGGGAGATCTGCTTCCAGGAAAACAATTTTGCCTTTCCCAGTCTGGGAGCTGGCTGAAATTCTGGCTCCCGCCTTTTGGACAAGGAGTTTAACATGAATGTCGGAATGCTTTGGTTTGACAACGATCCCCGCACTGCCTTGACCACCAAAGTCATACGTGCTGCAGATTATTATTGGCAAAAATATGGCCTCGTCGCCGATCTGTGCCTGGTTCACCCGTCCATGCTGGGAGAACCCCACTCCGATCTGATCGAAGGGCACGCCGGGAAAGTCGCCGTACGCCCAAACCGGGCAATCCTTCCGGGCCACCTATGGATCGGTACGGAAGAAAAGAACTGAAAAGGTTTACTCACTCGTTGCAACCACCACAGCAATGGCATTTTCGCGGCTATGGCTCAGGCTGACTGCCCAAACCGCCAATCCCAATTCTTTGGCAATTTTTTCTGCCGCGCCGTGTAGGATGAGATATGGTTCTCCGCTGCATTTGTGCAGAGTCTCAATGTCATGCCAGGAGATCGGGCCGATGCCACACCCCAGTGCCTTGGATGCGGCTTCCTTGGCGGCAAAGCGGACGGCCAGTGCGTCGGCCTGTCCGCGGCATTCAAACGTCTCCCGTTCTGTAAAGACACGTTTCAGGAAGCGCTCACCGTGACGGTCGAGTGCAGCCTGGAGGCGGGGTATTTCGATGATGTCGATTCCAGTTTTGAGAATCATGTTTTTTATAGTCAAGGTAGTAACGACTTACCCGTAGGGCGCTTCGCGGAGTCGTTACGACTTTAAGGTCCCGCAATCGCAATTGCCATTCGATCAGGATCCAGGTACTTGCGAACTGCGGCCAGCACTTCCTCGGGTGTAACGGCGCGCACCAGGTCTGGATAGCAGCGGTAATAGTCCAGGCCGAGGTCGTAGCGTTCAATATTCAGCAAAGCGTTGGTGACACCAATATTGGATTCGAGCGAAAGGGGTAGCCGTCCGATGAAGTTGGATTGGCTGTCGGCCAGTTCTTCGGCGGTGATGCCCTTCTTGACGAATAGCTCAATTTCCTGGCAGATCAGGTCACGCGCCTTTTCCACGTTGGCTGGATTGACTCCCGCACTGACGCACCAGGAGCCGGGGCCTATGCCTGCATTCAGGGTTGATGAGGCATAGTAAGCCAGACCGGATTTCTCGCGCACTATTTGCCCAATGCGGCCTCCTAACCCAAATTGACCAAGTGCCGAGTTACCAAGTGAGTCAGCAATGTATTCCGGATCTTTACGCTGTGGGCCGGCGGTCCCGATGACAAGATCGGCCTGGAATTTGCCTGGGATTTTCACCTTGCGGGTGATAGTTTCCTTCAGGGGTTCAAGGGCTGGCAGGGAGGGCAGTTTCAATTGTTCAGGGTTGGCCCAATCACCGAGTGTCCTTGTCACCTGTTCGACGGCGGCATCTGGATCGATTGCCCCGACGAGGACGATTACCATTCCCTGCGGTCCATAACAATGC
>JBEKVG010000347.1:0-3501 GCA_049514195.1 Anaerolineales bacterium
GGCCACGAAAAGGTCCGCCAATTACTGCTAAATAAGACGCCCCGCTACGGTAATGATGATGACACTGCTGACCGGCTGATGGTCCGCTTGTTTGAGAGCTACTTTAACGCCATTGACGGGCGCCCGAACACGCGCGGTGGCCAATACCGGATCAATTTACTGCCAACCACCTGTCATATCTATTTTGGCTCAGTCATTGCCGCTACCCCGGACGGACGGCATGCCTGGCAGCCGTTATCGGAAGGCGTTTCCCCCGTCCAGGGCGCCGACCGGCACGGCCCAACCGCTGTGCTCCGCTCGGTTGCCAAGATGGACCATGCTCGTACCGGCGGCACCTTGCTCAACCAGAAGTTCAGCCCACAGGCCTTGCGGGACGAGGCTGGGTTGGACAAGCTGGTCCAACTGATCCGGACGTATTTCCGACTGGATGGTCATCACATCCAGTTCAACGTGGTAGATTCCGCCACGCTACGGGCTGCCCAGGAGCATCCCGAACAGCACCGTGATCTGATCGTCCGGGTGGCGGGTTACTCGGACTATTTTTGCGACCTGAGCCGGGCCTTGCAGGATGAGATCATCACCCGAACCGAACACCAGGGATTTTAACGGATGGCTGCAATGAAGAAGCTTAACCTGCGCTCATGGATTGCCCGGCTGCTGATCGCGATGGTTGTGGCCTGGAACCTGGAGTGTGCCCTGGTCTTTTTGCTTAATCCTGGTGTTTATGCCCCGGGTTTTGAATTGACTGGTATCCCGGGCGATGCAGCGGTGCGTGGCTTAGCTGTTCTGTTCGTCATGTGGAACGTCCCTTACCTGGTGGCACTCTGGCAACCGCAGCGTAACCAGTTTTCGCTGTGGGAGGCGCTGGCCATGCAGACCGTTGGGGTGATCGGTGAAAGCCTGATCCTTTTATCCATCCCTGCGGAGCATGCTGTTTTGCGCAATTCACTTTTGCGTTTCATTGCCTTCGATGCTGCTGGGGTGATTGCGTTGATAGGAGCAGTATTCCTTATTGCCCCATCTTCACGTTTATAATGTGGCTCGATCAATTTCTTCCTGGGAAGGGTAAACAATCTTTTCATCACATTGAAATCGACTAGCTCCCCCAGCCAGAACAGGGTGGTGAAATCCAAAATGCGCCTGGCCTGCTGCAAAGTGATTTGGAGTTTCTTATCCTAGTGTTCTACCGACGAGAATTGCAGCACCGACCAATATCAAGCCTGCAATAGTAAGCAGGATTAAAGCACCATACCCTTGTGTCATATCTGCAACCCAGAGCTTGGTGCGGTCACTCAGGTTCATATCGCCGGCAGACTGGCTGTAAAGTACGCCAAAATCAGAGCGCATCCGGAAACCGCCCGAGACGGACGCAAAGCCTGTTACGAGTACGATCGCCCCGGCGATAAAAAAACCGTTGCTGTATTGGATGGCCGTGTGCCAACGGCTTAGCCAGCCGATAACAAGGACGATCAAACCAGCAATTATAGCAACCAGAGCCGCAATTCCAGCCAGACGAAAATAGTGGGCGTAATTTTTCCTCATTTCTGCCTCTTTTCATAAAATTGGAAAAGCTCTTCCCATCCTGGTTATACTTTATAGTATATACGGATGTGATACGTGAGAGGTGGCGAGGGTGGATTCGCACTGATTTTTCACGGTTCTCTAAGCTCTTTCCGCCTTGAGACGCGGACGCGGATCGCGTACTAGCCAGAAGAGCATTATGGCAATGACCAGTCCCCCAACCGCTGAGACCATGAAGGTAGTTTGGAAGCCGGTCGTCTGGGCGATCCAACCACCAATCAGCGGGGCAATAATTGTGAAAGGAGCCACCAGCGTATTCGACAGTCCGATGTATGTCGGGCGGGTTTCTTCGTTGCCGAATTCCACCGTGATGGCCATGCCTATCGTCCAGTAAGCCACATTGGCCAGTCCGCTCAGGATAAAGACCGGATACAACCAGCCTATGGAAGGTGCACCCCACGCCATTAGGGAACTGAACATAGCCGCCACCGAACCGGCAATCAACATGGCACGGTGTCCAAACCGGTCGCCCAGCCAGCCCATGACAGCATTGGCAACTGTTGATGTGATGGTGAGTGCAGCGGTAAGGAAACCGGCCGTCAGGTCGCTCATTCCAAAGCGGCGCAAGCCATACACGATGTAAAAAGAGAAGCCCATGGTAGCAAACTGGGAGAGCAGACGGATTACCAGGTACGCCGTGAAGTTACTGTCACGGCGCAGGATGTCAAATCCGCCTTTCCAGGGCGATGTTTGGCGTTCCGGAATGTTCTTTTCATTATCTACCGGCTCGCGCGTCAGACCGATGGATATGTATGAAAATCCCATCCCCACAACGGTCAAAACGAAACACAGAGAGAAGTTGAGCGGGGCATGTACCTGGTCAAGGATGTATCCGGCCGAGATCGCTGAAATGCTCATCAGAATATTTGACAGCGCTGCCTGGGACCCAAAAAAGGTACCGCGCCAAACGGGTGGGATGATCTTAGCGACCAGGGACTGCCAGGCGTTGGCGGTAAAGCCGGACCCCAATCCCTGCCAGATTAGCATTACAAAAGTGAGCAGCAGGGCAACCTTATTCCCCAGCGTACCCATGAACAGTGCCACTAACGCCAGTCCCAGGTACGGGATGCGTTCATTGATCGTCATCAGCATCACCATCGGTTTGTAACGTCGCAGACGGGATACCGAATTTGCCATGAACAATTGTGGTAGCTGCCACCCGACGGCATGAATAGAAGGGATAAGCCCGATCAGCAAAACCGATGTGGTCATATGGCTGACGAAAAGCGGGACGATGGTGCCAAGCGAGCCGAAACCCCAGCCCAGGCCAAAGAAACCACCATCCAACAGATTGACGGTGAGGTTAAAGCGTAGATGTTTTCGTACGGATTCTTCCAGGACGGACATGTTGTCCATTTTACCACCCGCATTTTTCCGAGATGTTGGCGTAAAAATTCATACCTTTCATTTTTACAAACGGCCCAGATCGTGTAAAATAAAAACGAACGTTCGTTCATTTATCTGGAGGCCTTGATGGAACTTAGCACCCATTCAAAAGGCAAACGCACCCGGCAAGAAATCCTCGAGGCTGCCTACAACCTTTTCCTCGAGCAGGGCTATGCAGCTACGTCCATGCGGCAGATCGCCGAACGGTCTGGGCTAGCATTGCGTGAAATCTACAACCACTTCGCTGGCAAGGAAGCCATTTTTGCCGAGCTCATCATTGACAGACACCCTTTCCACCAGATCCTGCCCCTCCTCCAGGCTGCCCGGAGGACACAGTCGAGGAGTTCGTCCGCAATGCCGCCAGAAGCATGGTGGGAGAACTGGGCTGCCGCCCGGATATCATTAATTTCCTGTTCGTTGAGCTGGCCGAGGCGAGTCGCGCCCCATCCCCCCGTTCATTTTATTCCGGGCATTCCTCGGCTTGTTCTTCTCTTTCTACATGACCGAATTTTTACTGGGCGGGACGCCTGTTGC
>JBEKVG010000348.1:0-3478 GCA_049514195.1 Anaerolineales bacterium
GGAAATGCACGGTGGCAAAATCTGGGCGGAGAGTACCGAAGGGCAGGGGAGCACGTTTTTCTTCACCATCCCAACGTTAACCAAACCATAACCTGCTCTTCGCGGGTGTTTAAAACCGGCGTGTTATCCTGCAAAGTGATAGCCGCCGTTTTTTTTATTTGGAGAAAAATGATTCTGTTCTGGACTTGTTTGGTTATGATGCTGATTGTTTTTGGGATTGATGCCCATCAAAAGCTTCAGAAAAGTAATGAAAAATTTAATCCTTCATAACAAGTCTTTAACCAAACGTTAAACAAGTGTTTTTTAGGTATTAACGATGTCTTGATAGTATTGGAGCATGAAGATTACTAGAAAAGGCGAAAGACTTCTTTGGAAAATTCTTATCATTATTCTGCTGGTCGTTTTTCTGGCCAGTTTTGCTTATGGCATCTTTGTAATTATCAAATAAAAAAGGAGAAATGAAATGCGTAAAAATTGGGTTGTTTCCTTATTCATTCTTATGACTGCCGCCCTGGTGTTGAGCGCTTGCAGCACTGCTGCCACCCCCACCCCCCAGACCGTGGTCGAAGTGCAAACCAAGGAGGTGCAGGTGGTTGTAACAGCCACCCCTGGCCCCGCCACCCCCACCCTGCTCCCGGCTGGCTCCATCCAGGTCACCGCGTCCGGTGCGACCTTCCCGCTGCCGCTCTATACCCAATGGACTTATGCCTACCAGTTTGTCGATCCCTCCGTGGCTATTAACTATAATGGTGTGGGCTCCGGCGCCGGCAAGACCGCCATCATCAACAATACGGTCGATTTCGCCGGCTCCGACTCGCTCCTGAGCGACCAGAATTATATCGATGGCAAGGATCTGCAAATGTACCCCATGGTGGCTGGCGCAGTTGTGCCGGTTTACAATATCGCCTTCAAGCCCGTCCCGACCCCGGCGGCTGGTGCGACTGCCATCACTTTGCCCAAGCTCATCCTGGGCCGCCAAACCCTGGTGGATATCTATAATGGCAAGGTCACGTTGTGGAATGATCCCGAGATCCTCGCCCTCAACCCGGGTCTGAAAGATTATCTGCCCGCTGCGGCCATTACCACCGTCCACCGCTCGGATGCCTCCGGCACGACCGAGATCTTCACCCGGGCGCTCAGCTCATTCAGTCCCGATTGGAAAGCCGGCGGCGCCCAATCCGTCCAGTGGCCCGGTAAAGGCCTGGGTGGCAAGGGCAACGCGGGTGTGGCGGCTGCCGTCCTCACTACGCCCAACTCTATTGGTTATGTCGAACTCGCCTACGCCATCTCCAATAACATGTCCTACGCCCAGATGGTGAACCAGGCCGGCAAGACTGTCGATGCCAATGGAGCCTCTGTCAATGCCGCCATGACTGAATTTGCTAATTCCTTCACCCCCCAACTGACCGCCATCATCGTGGATGGCAAGTCTGAAGGCGCCTGGCCGATTACCGGTTATACCTACATCATCCTGCACACCACCTCGATGAAAGACTGCACCAAGGCCCAGAAGATCATCGATTTCCTGAAGTGGGCCCAGACCGATCCGACTGCCCAGAAGGCTGCCACCAGCCTCGGTTACTCCGTACTGCCGGATGCCGTCCGCACGAATGTCCTCGCCAAGCTGGCCCAGGTCACCTGCAACGGCCAACCCTTGAAATAACAAAGAACCTGTCTGAAAATTAAGAAGATGGTCGCATTTTGAGTATGTGCGGCTTCGCCGCACATACTCAAAATGCGGTTCTTCTAAAATTTTCGGATGGATCCTTAATAATTAACATACCTGTCCGGTCCCAGGGAGGGCCTCTCCCTCTAAGAGAACCCTCCCCCCAGAACCAGACGGATCGCAGGCGAAGGGATTTCCCTCAATGTGACGGGACCTCACTTTGACGGAAATGGCTTCCACCTGCGGGGAAGGGTATCCAGTGCCAGAGAAAAAACATGTTCTCTTTGTCTGCATTGAGAATTCCTGCCGCAGCCAGATGGCTGAGGCATTTGCGCATCTTTACGGGCAAGATTCGATCCAGGCCTACAGTGCCGGTTCATACCCATCTGGGGAGATAAACCCGAAAGCGGTAACCGTCATGGCCGAACTTGGTTATGATCTGACCAGCCATTTTTCCAAATCTCTGCGAGAGATTCCCCAGATCAAATACGACTATGTCATTACGATGGGCTGTGGCGATGAATGTCCCTTCATCCCGGCTGAGCACCACGAAGACTGGGACTTGCCCGACCCGAATATGCTGCCGCTGGAGGAATTCCGCCAGGTGCGCGACCAGATCGGGGAACGCGTCAAGGCATTGGCCGCACGAATTGAGGTGAGTAACCATGCAAAAAGGTAAATCATCTTCCCGCGCGCGGCCCACAAGCCTGCAACGGATTTTCAAGCATGGCGATCGCCCCTGGCAGGGATTGCTCATCGTAATATCGGCCCTTGCGATCGTGCTGATGCTCGCTATCGGCGGGATGTTATGGATTAAATCCGCAGGCGCCCGGACCAAATTCGGCTTTTCCTTCCTGTTGCCGACGGCCAATCCCAACTGGGATCCGGTCAACGATAATTTCCAGGCCTGGCCGTTCCTGTATGGCACACTATTGACCTCGTTGGTTGCCATCCTTTTAGCCCTGCCGATCGGGGTGGGGATTGCCATCTACCTGGCGGAACTCTGCCCGGCCTGGCTGCGCACACCTCTGAGCTGGTTGGTTGAACTGCTGGCAGCCATCCCCAGCGTGGTTTATGGCCTGTGGGGCATTTTCGTCTTCCTACCTAAAGTGGTTGCTCCCATCGGGGTATTCCTGGGAGACACGCTCGGACGGCTGCCGTTGATCGGCAGCCTGTTTGCCGGTCCGATTCCCGCCAGTGGTGCTTCCCGGCTGGCAGCCAGTCTGATTCTGGCAATCATGATCATTCCCACCATTGCGGCCGTAACCCGGGATGTTTTCCTGGCCATTCCCGTTTCGCAGCGGGAAGCTGCCAAAGCACTCGGCGCTACCGAGTGGGAAACCATCTGGCAGGTGCTGATTCCATACGGCAAATCCGGCATCCTGGGTGCGGTCATCCTGGGCCTTGGGCGTGCCCTGGGAGAGACCATGGCCGTCACAATGGTCATCGGCAACAGTATTCAGGGGGGCATCTCCCTGCTAGATGCTGGCTACAGCATGGCCAGCATCATCGCCAATGAATTTGCCGAGGCGGTTTCGCAACTCCACACGGACGCATTGATTGAAATTGGTCTGGTCCTTTTCATCATTACTCTGCTCTTGAATATAGTCGCCCGTTTCCTGGTCTGGCAGGTGGCCCGCCAGGCGCCCCAGGAGGCACGTGTATGAGTCACTTTACCGAATTAATGAATCGCAATCGAGTGGCCCGTGCCCACCAGCGCAAGGCTGAAAACATAGTCATGCTTTTGCTGACTGGTCTGGTGACGGCCCTGGCGCTTGTCCCGCTCTTCTGGATCATAGGCTACGTGCTCAT
>JBEKVG010000349.1:0-3457 GCA_049514195.1 Anaerolineales bacterium
AACTGTCATTGCCTGCACTGTGCGCAGGCACACGTGCGAGCGAGCGCACTTCAGCGAGCGAAGCAATCCCATGGCTATTTGGAGATTGCTTCCCTGGCCTGTCCGGCCAGGACAGGCAGGCCGGGAAAGCACCGGCCTTCGCAATGGCACAGGTTGAGTTTCTTAGGAGGAGGCCCGTCAGGGCCGACGAAGCAATCTCCCTGCGAATTGAGGATTGCTTCGCCTCTGAAAAACGGCGGCACGCAATGACACATAGGAACGATTATGACGCATTCTGACCTGAATACACTTCTCCCGCTCATCTTCCTGACTGCCTGGGCCTGTGTGCTCCTGCTGGTGGATTTGTTCATCCCGAAGGGACACAAGGGTTGGACAGCTTTTCTGAGCGCAGTCGGTCTGGCAGGGACCATGGGGTTGACTATAGCCCACTTTGGGCAGGAAGGGATCGCTTTCAGCGGGATGGTTGTGCTGGATGGTTTTTCCTCCTTCCTGGACATGCTTTTCCTGGCAAGCGGGTTGCTTGGGATTGCCCTGGCATATGACTATCTAAAGCGCATGAATATCGAGCGCGGTGAATATTACGCCCTGCTGCTTTTCAGTGTGACCGGTATGATGCTGATGGCCCAGGCGGCTGACCTGATCGTTATTTTCCTGGCGCTGGAACTCCTCTCCATCCCGCTCTACGTACTTTCCGCCTTCGCCCGTCCACGCCTGGATTCGGAGGAAGCCGGGCTTAAGTACTTCTTGCTCGGAGCATTCTCAACCGGATTTGTTGTTTACGGTATCGCCCTGGTCTTCGGTGCCACTGGCACGACCCAGTTGACAGAGATCGTTTCTGCCGTGGCCGGTTTGGGTTCCGGGCCAGCCGTGAGCCTGCCGTTGCTGGATGTCGGTGCGGCGCTGGTCCTGGTCGGTTTTGGCTTTAAGGTTGCAGCTGTCCCCTTCCATATGTGGACGCCGGATGTCTACCAGGGCGCGCCCACCTCGGTGACTGGTTTCATGGCGGTCGGCGCCAAGGCGGCTGGTTTCGCCGCCCTGTTGCGGATCTTTGTGACCGCTCTACCGGCTCTAGACGTGGACCTGGTACCGGTGCTGTGGGGCCTGGCCGCGCTGACCATGCTGGTCGGCAACCTGCTGGCCATTTCCCAAACCAATATCAAGCGCATGCTGGCCTATTCGAGCATTGCCCATGCCGGATACATCCTGATGGCGCTGGTAGCTTATGGGAAGCCGCTGGTGGCTAGGGATGCCGTCGCCTCGGCGCTCTTCTACCTGGTGACCTATGCCCTGACTTCATACGGGACTTGGGCGGTGGTCATCGCACTGGAGAAAGCGGATGGGAAGGGCCTGGAGATCGCCGACTATGCCGGCCTGGGTCGCAAACGGCCTCTCCTTGCCGCTGCGATGACAGTTTTCATGCTTTCACTGACTGGCATGCCGCCTACGCTGGGACTGGTGGGCAAGTTCTACCTATTCCGAACGGCCATCCAGGGCGGCTTTATTGGACTGGCGGTCATCGGCGTGCTGACCTCGCTTATCTCCGCATACTACTATCTGCGCGTGGTGGTGACGATGTACATGCGGGAAGGCGAACCCGAGACTACCCGGGAGCCTTGGCTGGACCTCACCTGGAGCCTGACCGCCCTGGCGACAGTGGTCCTTTCCTTCCTACCCATGGCGCTCTTCACTTGGGCCAGCGGGGCGGTACTGAAGCTGTTCTAGTAATAGAAGAAGAGTAAAGAGAATTTCAGCCCCATCCTGGTTCGTGAAGGATGGGGCTGATTTACTTCTTAATACAACCCAATAAAATCTGGGTCTTCTTATCCGGCTTTCCATCAAAATACTTCTCAAGCACACGCACAAACACGGTTTCAGATTCCGTTGCGCAAGCAAATAATGTCATCGACGACCCGAGCTTCATATCGTCAGGGGAACCAAAGATTTCCAAAGCGTTTTTCCCTTTAATAGCCAGGACTGTTTCTGCGCACTTCAACAGTCTTGGTCCAAGAAGGGGATGTTTGAGGTATTCTCGTGCCTCTTCCATGCTTTTGATGGAATAATACTTTGATGTAGAGCTATATCCCAATCCCTCGATCTGTGGAAATATAAACCACATCCAATGGGATTGCTTACGGCCATTGCCAAGTTCTGCCAAAACGCTCTCGTAGATCGTTTCCTGGGCGCGGAGAAAACGGCTCAAGTCGTATGGATCATTGTTCGATATCATAATTGCTGTTCTGTTTCATATTTTGGCTAGGTATCTTTACCTCCCTGCATTTGGACATTCAAAACCACCTTGCTGACCAAGGCAGTTCGTCGCCACCAGAGGTGGGACTGGCGAGATTCCATCGTCAATAATCAGCTATGTTCTATCGTCACTTATTATCGAAAAGGCCATACGAATAATAAAACAATCGCCACTATCAAGGCAAGCGACCAAAATAGGCAGCCAAACATCGAAAATATGCTGTTCCTAACAACGCCCCAGGAAGTCATTTGTGGCTGTTCAGCATCCGTAAAATTATCCAAAGGCCGATTTCTTCGTCCCATCCGGGTTCTTGCCGCACGAATTTGAAAGAAAATAAAACCGATGATACCGCCAGCAATAGCCCCGTAAATCAATCCATACCGGAAGTCGTAACTCATATCATTTTCCTAAGATTACCTTGACAGGGATGATTGTTATAAGTAAAATAAGAACATATGTTCTAATTGTGCATATGTGGATGATATGAAAGCTATATTTAATGTGGCTGCTCTATAAACAATGGAGTTCATGATGATAGATAAATTGTTGAACATAGGTTGTGCTTTTGATTGGATAACGCCATTCATCGCTTTTCTTCAAGATTTATTTTTTGCCCATCCGAGTGATTTTGGAATTCCTGTAAATCCCTATTGGGGCATCAGAGAAATCAAACATTTATTGAGAAATTACGACATTAATGTGTGGGGTCTGATGTACGATCTCTCCGGAGAAATGTTAATGTTCACTGTGCAAAAAAGACAGGCGGATTTGACATACTACCTTCTTCTGCAGGCAGGAATTCCCATCCTTTATGCGCCAAATGTCCGTAGTTTTGATTTCCTCGAACCCTATCAATGATTTGGATTACCCGCTGGCAAACGGGGGTTGACACAACTCATTATACATTAAATTGCAACGTCGTTTGTTTTTCACTTCGCGCTTGACACGTGCCACCAGTATTATGTCATGTTCATCGAGGAATTTCTTTACGGCTCCGGGATCATGCACAACCAGCTCACGTAAAGCCCAGGAAAGCGCTTTGGCAACCACATCATCCTGGTCCCCTGCCAGCTTGTGGCATATGCGCAATGTCCGCACCACGTCGCCTTGGCCTCCTCGCGATCGTATATTCAAAGCCACTGTGCTGACGAGGGCAGCCCGTCGCCACCAGCGATCACCTGACCTGGCCCATTTGAGGATAAGCGCATC
>JBEKVG010000350.1:0-3456 GCA_049514195.1 Anaerolineales bacterium
AAAAGCGTCATTGAAATACCATTTGGCTTTCGGTCCATCATCGACAACGGCTTGCAGATCATCGCGAGTGCGGCCCCAGACGATTTCCCAACCTAAGACGCAGCGAGTGGCCCGGTCTACATTGGTCAGGAGTTAGATTCTGGTTTTTTATCACCGATAAAGGTGAAAAGCTCATCCAGTTCAGCGTTTTTAACCTTCTTCGGCACAGGTGCGGATGGCAGGACCTCTGCATAGGCTTTGGCCCAATTAGCTACACTTTGAGGATTCACTCCTAGATGACGGCCAATTCGCCGCAGGTTCATGCCATCCACATAAAGTTGAACTGCCTTCTGGCGAATTTCAGGACTGTAGCCGCGGGCTTTCTGGATAGGAGCGTACTTGCAGGCACACAAATAGCACCGATACCTTTGACTGCCCGCTGCAGTCTTGCCTATCTTGTGTTGCTTGTCATCGCTCTCACATTTTGGACATTTCATAACCCAATTTACCTTTGAATTTAGGCACTCCCATTATGACAACCTGCCAGGGCATTGCCTCCAGGATAAATCTAGTTGACATCCCCTCCTACATCGTGTATCCTCCCTTCGTCCGGGTGGGTCCGGCGCGGCGCAGCCCTGCGAACCCCGTCAGGTCCGAGAGGAAGCAGCGGTAAGTGGGTGTCTGCGGGTGCCGCCGGTCTCCCTGCCCGGACATAATAAAAAATATCAACTACTATTTGATGGGGCAGTATAATATATCTATCATCATTCCGATGGAGGAGATCTTATGGCCTTCAAAATCACCTTTGGTACGGATGGCTGGCGTGGCAGGATTGCCGAAGATTACACTTTCGACAACGTTCGCCGCTGCGCTCAAGGCTTCGCCAGTTACCTGCTTGAAAAAGGCCGGCAGGGCCAATGGGTGGTGGTGGGGCACGATAAACGCTTCGACAGTGAGTTCTTTGCCACGGCCGTGTCCGAGGTGTTGGCTGGTAATGGGCTGAAAGTCTACCTGACCAATGGCGCCACCCCCACTCCCGTCATTGCCTTTTCGGTGGTAAATCAAAAGGCCTGCGGTGCGGTCAACATCACCGCCTCGCACAACCCGGGCACCGATAACGGTTTCAAGGTCCGCAACGAGTTCGGCGGCGCGATTGACCCGGATGGGTTGTTGAAGATCGAGGCGCTCATTCCTCCTTCCATTGAGATGGTCAAACGTAAAACCTACCCGGACGCCCAGGTAGCCGGGCAGATCGTCAAGTTCGACCCGGTCACGCCCTACGAAGTCCACATCAATAAGCTGATCGACCTGCAGCCCATCCAGGCGGCTGGTCTTACGGTCATGGTGGACAGCATGTGGGGCAACGGTGCGGGTTACTTTCCGCGCCTGCTGGCCGGTGGCAGCACCAAAGTTCTTGAAATCCACAACCAGCGCAACCCAATCTTTCCCGAAATGATCCGCCCCGAACCCATTCCACCCAACATCAACGTTGGCTTGCAGGCCAGCCTGGATGCCCATGCGGATGTGCTGTTAATCACTGACGGCGACGCCGACCGGGTGGGCGTGGGCGATGAAAACGGACAGTTCGTCAACCAGTTGCGCGTCTTCGGCCTGCTGGCATATTACATGCTGGAAGTACGCGGGCTGCGCGGGCCCATCGTCAAGACGCTCTCCACCACCACCATGCTTAACAAGCTCGGTCAGATCTATAACGTCCCAGTCTACGAGACCGGCGTAGGTTTCAAATATGTAGCCCCCAAGATGCTTGAGACGGATGCATTGATCGGTGGCGAGGAAAGCGGTGGCTACGCCTTCCGCGGCAATGTACCCGAACGCGATGGGATCCTGGCGGGTCTATACATACTCGATATGATGGTGCGTCTCGGCAAGAAACCCAGTGAGCTGCTTAAATTGCTATTTGCCAAGGTCGGCGGCGAATACTTCTACGCCCGCGTCGACCGTCCCTTCACCGGTAGCCATGTCGATCGGAAAAAGATGATCCTGGATGCCAACCCGCAGACCATCGGCGGTTTGAAAGTGGTCGAACTCGTCACAGTGGACGGCTTCCAGTTCAGGCTCGAGGACGGCGGTTGGCTGCTCATCCGCTTCTCCGGCACCGAACCTATCATGCGCGTCTACTGTGAGACCATGCACGCCGATAAAGTGCAGGCTATCCTGCAGGACGGCTTGAAGATCGCTGGGCTCAAATAGCTCGGTGTCAAGTATTCCGGTGTCGAATGATACAGTGTCAAGTGTTCCGGTGTCATGTGCCATCAAACACGGACGCATTGGTCACCGGGCAACTTGACACGGGATAACGTGATACGTGGCACTCACGGACACTCACTGCCATCTGGACCTGGATAAATTCGACCCTGACCGACAGGCCGTGCTGGAACGCGCCGCCCAGGCTGGTGTCGAACACATTTTGATCCCGGGACTCAGTCTGCCCTCCAGCCGGGCTGTTCTCAAACTGGCCGGGAGCCATCCCATGCTCTTCGCGGCGGTTGGCGTGCACCCGACAGAAGCAGCTACATGGAATGAGTCGACCAAGGCCGAATTACAAGCCCTGGCATCCCCTCCCCCCTCTCCCCCTGGGACGTGTGCCCGAAAGGGTAGAGGGGCCGGGGGTGAGGTTAAGGTCGTCGCCATTGGTGAAATCGGGTTGGATTATTACTGGGACTCCGCACCTCACGATATTCAGAAAAATATCCTGTGGGAGCAACTGACCCTGGCAGCCGAGACCGGTTTGCCGGTCCTCCTGCATATGCGCGAGGCCAGGGACGCACCGAATGGAAGCTGCGCTGGGGATTTGCTGCAAATCCTGGAGAAGTGGGTGGCAGGCTTACGATTGGGCAAACATCCGTTGGCAGAAAGACCTGGGGTTCTCCATTCCTTCTTCGGGACTCTGGAAACGGCACTCGCAGCAATTGATCTCGGTTTCTGCATCGGCGTGGCCGGCCCCGTTACCTTTAAGAACGCCCACAAGCGACAGGAAATCGTCGCGGCGCTGCCATTGGGTCGTATCCTGATTGAAACGGATGCACCCTTCCAGGCTCCACATCCCTATCGGGGAAAACGCAACGAACCGGCCTATGTACACCTGATTGCTGATAAAATTGCCTTAATCCATTCGTGCAGCCTTGACATGGTGGCCACGGTCACCAGCGAGAATGCCCGCCGGCTTTTTACTTGGAAAGAGACAGTTTGAACTCAGTCCCCTTTTTCGCCCCTGTACAGATTGGCATCCAGGAAGTCGAAACACTCCTGCATGCCCAGGCCGAGGATGCCCATCCGGACCTGCGCACCGTGCTTGAGCATTTGATCTCTTCGGGCGGCAAGCGCATCCGCCCGGCAGTCTGCCTGCTGACCGGCCAGATGCTCTCGGCACCCCATGATAAACTTCTCACCCTGGCAGCCGCGGTAGAGATGCTTCATACCGCCACGCTTGTGCATGATGATTTAATTGATGGGGCA
>JBEKVG010000351.1:0-3433 GCA_049514195.1 Anaerolineales bacterium
AAAGAATGCTTTGAACGGAGTAAAAATCCGTTTCACAATACTTATGACGAGAGTGTAAATAAATATATAAACCCCTAATAATAGTGGAATCTGATATCCTGAATAGAAACTTAAGGCAAAAAGGGCTCCACAAATAATGCTCCATTTTCCGTTTTTGAGGCTTCTATTGAAAAAAAACAAAATATAAGGCGTATATGCAAGACTGGTGAAAACCACCATGCCTGTTGATAAGAATGATCCTGTAATCCCGCTGAACGAAAAAAGGATAGAGGCAAGCAGACTGCCCAAATACGATGCTTTATATTGTCTTGCCAGAAGATAAAAACCGATAAAACCTATTACACCATGAAAAAGAATGCTAAGTTTTATCCCTCTAATTGTCCCGAAGAGGAGGGCGAAAAGCGTTTGAAAAGATATTACTGGAATCTGTGGATTAGCAAACTGAACTGAACCACCGCATTTGTATGGATTCCAAAAAGGAAATTGATGATACTCGAGCAGAGTAACCCTCGTAGCTTCTGTCCATGCAAAATTCTGATCCCAATCCTGTATTCCTAGGTTATTGCCTGAATTCAAGATAGGATAATAATATATGAGCGAGACTAAAATGCTCAGTATGAATAATATCCCGAGTTCCCATTTTCTTATGGCCGAATTACCTGACAAAGAAGAATGGAGGATGACTTTATTCATCGCTTATTAATTTACTAACGTAAGTACAGATGGAAAATAGCCACATGATATCGAATCAGGTGCAATTTATTTCTACAACTGCCGCGCCAACGAATTCCCCATGTCGTAACTGTTCGAGCGCTTCGCCAGCCTGTTCCAGTGGGAAGACCTTCACATCCGTCCTGACAGGTACTTGTGGCGCAAGCGCCAGAAATTCCTCACCATCCCGGCGGGTCAGGTTAGCCACCGAACGGATAGTACGTTCCTCCCAAAGCAGAGAATATGGGAAGGGGGGGATGTCGCTCATGTGGATACCGCCGCAAACGACCACGCCACCTTTACGGGTGGCCCGGAGGGCTGTTACCACCAATGTACCGACCGGTGCAAATACAAGCGCAGCGTCCAGCTTTTCAGGTGGAGTTTGCGTGGAATCTCCGGCCCAGATTGCACCCAGCCGCTTAGCGAACTCCTGGGCCTCGGTATCACCTGGGCGAGTGAAAGCGTAGACATTCTTACCGGCATGCTTGGCCACCTGGGCAATGATGTGGGCGGCTGCACCGAAGCCATAGATCCCCAGTGTTTCCACATTTTCCCCGGCCAATAGGTAAGTCCGGTAACCAATCAGGCCAGCGCATAGCAGAGGCGCGACTTCAATATCTGAATAGCTGGCAGGGAGAGAGAAGCAGAAACGCTCATCTGCGAGGGTATATTCAGCAAATCCCCCATCCACATCGTAGCCGGTGAATGTTGGGTGGTCACATAAGTTTTCCTGGCCGCGCAAACAGTAGCGGCAATTCCCGTCGGTGGCACCCAGCCAGGGCACGCCGACCCGATCTCTGATCTGGAACCGCTGTGTACCTGGACCGGATTGCACAATGATCCCAACGATCTGGTGTCCCAGCACCAGGGGCAGTTTCGGTTCGGTCAGTTCGCCATCCAGGATATGTAGGTCGGTATGGCAGACTCCGCAGGTGCGAACTTTAAGCAATACTTGTCCCAAGCCCGGTGTTGGAATCGGGAGGTTCGCTAGATGCAAGGAAGTGTGAGGGGCGTCCAGCAACATAGCGCGCATAGTTCACTTATTTTCTTACAAGAAGATCTTCTATGTCAGGAATGTCCTGCGCAGCACGTCGCAGGATGTTAAAGGCAGCCTCCGTCAACAAGTCCAGGCGACCTGTGGAAACTTCCCGGCCGGAATCAACCTCTTCGAGCACTTTGACAATGTTTCCCCGCAATCCACTGGCGCGTCGGGCCCAGTGTGAGTCGGCCGAGAGGCGTTCCAGGCGGGAGGTGAGCAAACGAAGGAGTTGGGTTTGATTTGTGATGGTGGGTGACACGAGTGTATTATACCGTTGGAGCCAGGTCGAGACGAGCGAGCGCGGGCAAGATGGATCAGGTCATCAAGTGGATGATTCTTTATTCTTAGCCTCATTTATCGTGCTAATAAGTTTATCACGCATGGCATAACCATCCAAACCCGCCTCTTCCATGCCAAGTAGAACTCCGCCAATCACCGGAGGAACGGTCAGGCGGACAAAACGCGCCTGTGAAGCAGTTTTGAGGATTGTCATTTGAAGAGTTTCATCCAAGATAGGTGAACCACCGTGCAGGCTGCCAACCAAGACTACTTCGAATTGTTCCTTTTGGAGCTCAAGCTGGTTGATTACTCCGATTGCCATTTCCCCAAGTTCGCTGCCGGCCCAGCGCATAACCGCCTGGGCTTGCGGGTCACCCTGCCGGGCGATTTCGAAGACTTTCAAGACCAACGCCGATTCAAATAAATAACGTTGCAGGTAAACCCCTTCAACAAGGTCGTCCAAATTCTTGGCTCCATAATGTTCTAGGAATACGCACGTAAGGGCGGTTGCTGGACCGCGCTTGAGCCACTCGAACGCTACCGCTTGCATGGCCCGGGCAACGATATCGTAACCTCCAGCATATTCCCCGGACCAGTATCCGCCTCCACCGACAGCGCGGCCCTGACGTTTGTGATCTCTGCTCCATCCACGTGCGTTGCAACCCGTCCCGGCCACCACGGAGACGCCCCAGCCTTCGGAAGTACCTGCCAATATTCCCAGGGTGGCATCGTTAACAATCTCGAGCGGGCAGTCCAGCCCGATTGGACGGATGGCATCCAGGTGATCCTGACGCTCGGAAGGCCAGTCATACCCTCCAATACCCAAACCGGCCCCGACGATCTGATTTACTTGGATGCCAGCCTGTTTCAGTGCACAACCCGTGACTTCGAGCAAGACGCGCGTCAGGCCGTCATAACCGACCCCTTCCCAATTGCCGGGTCCGCCTGTGGCAAACCCCATGGCCTGGCCGGTCTCGTCTGCGATCAGGGCGTGAGTCTTGGTTCCGCCGACATCAACGCCAAGGTAATATCCTGTCATGCAACTTTCCTTTCCCAATAAAATGATCCTGCCGCAGCATCCCAGATATCATCCGGGATGTATTCGCAGTTATTGGATTAATTTCTTCAAGTCGCGGTAACCGATGACCTGGATGCCCTGATCCTTGATGAACTGTTTGAGTTCCGGATTCATGAAGGCCCGGTAATTGGCCACCCGGCTGGGCCAATCTGGGGTAATGGCGCGCAGTTCCGGTGTATCCGCAGATGGGTGGAATAAGAAATGGGTCACCCCGGCGGGAAGGTCACTCAATATTTTTTTGGCAATATCCACTTGCCCCTCGGGTTGATCGAGTGGCATCATTATCACCCCATCCACAAGCGGCAGGCCCTGCTCTTCCAATTGTG
>JBEKVG010000352.1:0-3419 GCA_049514195.1 Anaerolineales bacterium
CCCACGCAGTGGGCACTCGTACCTACGCAGTGGGCACTCGTACCCACGCAGTGGGCACTCGTACCCACGCAGTGGGCACTCGTACCCACGCAGTGGGCACTCGTACCCACGCAGTGGGCACTCGCAGCGGGGCATCCCGCCTGCCTGTCCTGCCTGCCCTATGTATTTTTAGGGTGTTCTTTAGGGCACCCTGAAGGGGCGAAGGGTGAAGGACATCGGGACGATGAGGCAGCCCGCCCCCCACCAAACCGTCGCGGCCGGTCAATCCGGGGAAACTGGGAATCTTTCAGCTGCATATCGTTGAAAAGAAGACCATCCGGGAATTATCGGAAAAGTTTGGTCTTTCCGAGATCAGAGTGTGGGGAATTTGCACTCCGGCGAGGAAGAAAATACTCGCTGCCTCTTGAGTGTGCGATAGTTACATGACAACGATAAGCAATATTCCACTAAATAAAAAAGACTCTGGCAAGTGGAACCTGAGAGTTTCGATTCATGCATAGATTTACGTCAGGTCAGATAGCTTACCGTTGTTTATTCCACAACCAAATCATGATAGTAGCGATCATAAAAGCGGAAAGCAGCAAGGTAGTTTCAACCCAACCACTTGTCATCTGGCTTATAGTAAACATTATCCCGCTCAGAACAATGATGATCATGAGTGCAACGCCCCACCACTTAAGCTCCGAAAGACGAGTACGTTTGAAAGGCTGCATTTCTGTGTAAAGACCAGTTATCACGATTACGGGCGCATCCAGGGCAGTAGATAACGCGGTGCTCAAAGGTACCTGATTCATCTCTTGGTCAAGGATCGTTTGCTCGGCATGGCAAATGATTTGGTCGCCTGTCTGCCATACTTCTTGAACTCCTCTAATCCAGTTTCCCCCTGACACCAGTCTCGTTTCGCTTTCGATAGAAAAAGCCCTGATCAAAGCGGATAGATTGGCCAATCGGAGATAAGCAGCCGGCTCTTGATGAACACTTTCGATCACTGCCAGGAACAGAATATTCAGGTTTTTTGGAAGCGCCAAGTCTGCAATTCTTTGAACAAGCTTGGACTCATCCCAAACCTGGTCTGACACCAGTACAATAAGTCGGCGTGGGGCAACCAGTGATTCCTCCAATAATTTTGCGCCAGAGCAACGAACATCAACATTATTTGCCTTTCCAATTATAAACCCCCGCCGGGGTATAATCCACGAGATGCTCAAGGGAATAGATTCTGATGATTTTAATCGCAGGCCTGGATACTATTCACTAATCTTATATCTATGTTTTTTTCGATTGGTTTATTAATCCTCATAGTTCTCCTCGCTTTAAAAATCGCTCCACGCGAAAAAGTGGCAGATGTTCGTATCCATGGCGCTGGCCAGATCGGCCTCCTGGCAGCCATCGCACTGTTCGGGATGGACTATTTCACCTCGTTCTACTACGGGACAAGTGCGATGATGACCGCCCTACACCCCTACGGGCTGCAGAAGTGGGGCTTCCTCGGCGCAGGCATCATTACTTTCGCCAGCATTATATTTGGGATGACCTATATGTTTTCCCTGGGGGTGTTTAACGAAGGCGGAGGCGCATATACGGCTTCGATGCGCTACTTAAAACCCGTTATCAGCCTGATGGTCGCAGTGCTCCTCATCCAGGACTATACAATGACTCTGGTCATCTCGGTACTTTCTGGGGCGGACCAGGCACTCTCGATTCTGAATCTATACAACACCCACTGGTTCTGGCACTTCGCCATCGGTGCGGCGCTGGCGACCCTTACCTGGTATCTCACAATCCGCGGCCGCGGCGAGTCCGGGATGGTCGCTTTCATTTTCCTGATGATCTTCTTCGTGCTCACCATCATCATGGCGATCGGCTTGTTTATAGCCCTTTCCAAGCACCTGACTCCTGCAGCCAATATAACTGAGCCCTTGCCTTACACCTTCTGGGGAGGACTCTACCATGTGCTGACAGGCTCCATGAAAGGCATGGTAGCCCTCTCTGGTTTGGAATGCATGTCCAACGGCATGCAATTTGTCAAGGAAGAAGACCCCGGTTTCACTCGCTGGGGGAAGAAGCACTTGCCTCGCTTGAAAAAGCTGTGGAATTTCTACAGCGGCAAAGTCGGCATCGGCCGCACCGTCCAAACCTCCTTCCTGTTCTACGGCGGTCTGACGACCTTCTTCCTGACCGCCTTTGCCATCCACTTCAACACATTTGATGGCACCCTCGGACGGTCTTTGGTTGGCAACCTCTCCTTTATCGGCTTCACACAGCTCCCTGGAGGTATCATTCTGTTTTGGACCTACCAGGTATTGGCAGTGATTTTACTGGCCATGGCCTCGATGACTGGTCTTCAGGATGCCCAGGCCACCGAATGGCGAGATGTTGCCATCGGCGAAATCCCCGAGGCGATCATTTATCGTTCCCCAAACGGCACTTTCACCCGCTCGGTCAGCCTGACTTTCGTGGCTGCCATGCTCATTGCGTTCGTGCTCCGAGGCAGCACTGACGCCGCGACCCCCTTCTTCAGTGTCGGTATCTTCGTGCCAATTACCGTCATGGGCTTTGCGATGAGGCGGCACATCCTGAAGACCTACCCGAAAGGTACCAGGCGTACATGGAGCGCTGCCGGGGCAGGACTGTGCGGATTGCTCGGATTTACAGTGTTTGTCAGTCAGATCTTAGGAAAATGGTCCGAAGGGGGTTGGATCGTGTTAATCTCCTTCAGCGCCCTCATAACAACGGCGCTTCTGCTGCTTATCTCGCCAATTGGGTTCCGGTCTCCTGCACAAATCTACCGAATTGTGCGCACCAAAGCTCGCGTGCTAGGCGGGATGGCTTCAATCGTTGAATGGCAATCCTTAAAAATTCAGGAATTTCGCTATCGTTTATTGATTGCAATCCACAAGTTCTGGGAATTGTTTGGAGTCCGCCGGCCAATCGGCATGGTTAAACCGTTTCCGGCAGGCGACTATGATCATGCTCTGCATTTAGATCACCCTGAACTGCCCTCAATTCTGTTATATTATATGGGAAAGGCTGAGCGCGATTTGGTTGCTCATCCCAAGCTGCCTTCGAGATCATCTGCGAAACAAAGGAAGAAGCATGCTGAATTTGATAGAATTACCTGGTACAGTCCGGTCGTGGTTGGGGTTATTTTTACGGTTGCCCTAAATCAATATTTGGCAGATATGCACGCGACCTTGGGAGTCCATGTCCTCGCAATCGCGGCTCCGGTAATCTTACTAGCTGTGTTTGTCCTCCTGCTGAGAGGCAAACGCAGCGCCGCAAAAGGTTAGGGGACAATTGCATCCTGGTAGATGATGCTGGAGATTGAAACTGGTAAACAACGACTAAAACTTCGCCGGCCTAGGAAAGACCATGGCTGGTCACGGTCAATATTTTCTGATTGAACTGGTAGTCTCCCC
>JBEKVG010000353.1:0-3403 GCA_049514195.1 Anaerolineales bacterium
TTGATAAAGGTATTTTCCAAGCCTAATGCTTGCATCGTATCGGTGACTACCAAAGGGCCGGTCGTTGGGTCGAGGGATTTCATCAAACTATCGGCCGCATCGTTGTTCGAAAGGGCTATCATATCCTTTAATCCTGCACCTGTTTGGTCATCGATTTGGCTATTGGTATGACGATATACGGAAACCATTATGGGAATTTTAATGGTACTGGAAGCAGTAAAGGCAATGTCCGGGTTGACCGATATATCCTGGCCAGACTGATAAGCAAAATGTATTTCATCAGTGGTTTGAAGGTTAAGGAGGTAAAGGTCCACCAAACCTGTAAAGCCACTTTGGTCAATGATCTGTTTAAGTAAGATTTGCAGGGTAGCGAATGTCGGTCGTCCCGAGGCGGTTCGTTGGGAAGAAAGTAGAACGACCCGCTGGTCCGGGGATTCCAAAGCGCTAGAAATTAATGTAACGGCGCTACTGGTATCCAGAGTTTGACCTGGCATACCAGGGGTGAAATTGACAGTTCCAGGAACAGGCTGTGCGGGTATCGGCGCTTGGTCGTAACGTGCTGAGATTTCATCAGTTAAGTATTTTTTTAGGCTATCTTCTGAAAAAGAAGCAACCAGCGGGATCTGGCTTGCTGGAGTCCGCCGATTCCATAAGTAATCCCAAAAACCGACCCAGAAAGAAGTACCAGTGCGTTGGAGATCTGCTGCCGCTAACATGCTGTCAGTGTTAATTTGAAAACCAACCACCCCTGGTTGGAGGTCAATCACAGCATTGTTATAATGGATTTCGACAGGAACGGAATAGACTTGTAGAAGCCTTTGTGCCGCAGATTGTGGGTCGAGCCCACCAACTGGCACACCGCCTATGGTCATATCGGACGGATAATTTGAGCGGGATAGGCTGTATTGAACCAACTGGTAGACAATGAATATAGCTGCCACCAGGATAAGAATTAAAGAAACCACACGTAATATAAGAGAAGAACCGTGCAATCTCACAATGCCTCCATACCAGTAAAAAATGTGATGTTCATCATATATAACGGGTAAAAAGTATAACACACTCGCCGCGGACAGATGTGCTAGAATTGTCAGGTTTGTGGTAAAACATAAGCATGGAAAATTACCCTCTCGCTTTAGTGACCGGTGCAGCCCACCGCGTGGGTCGAACTTTCGCCTTGACACTGGCCCGGCAGGGGTATGCCATACTATTACACTATCATCATTCCGCTGAGGAAGCTGCAGCCACTGCGGAGGAAGTGCGTACCTTGGGGGTTCCGGTCTACCCTATGCAAGCCGACTTAACCGAGGTGACTCAAATTCGGTCTTTATTTTCCACCACTGACTCCTTGAATTTCCGGTTGAAAGTTCTCGTCAACTCGGCTGCCTGGATGAAGCGTACGGACTTGCGGACGGTTTCTGCTGACGAATGGGATGCTAGCCTAAACCTGAATCTGCGCGCGCCGTTCTTGTTGGCGCAGTTCGCCGCCCAGCGCATGACTGAAGGTGGTCTCATCGTCAACGTTTCAGATGCCGGGGCAGGGAAAGCATGGACAGGATTCTCGGCCTATTTGGTCAGCAAGGCCGGACTGGAAGTGCTAACACGCCTTATGGCAAAAACGTATGCGCCAACCATCCGCGTTAACGCCATTGCGCCGGGTTTGGTATTGCCCTCTGTAGATGTTTCAACCGAGGAATGGGAAAAGTTAGTCGACCGCCTGCCACTAAAACATCCTGCCTCCTTGGATGAGATTGCCTATGCCCTCGAATTTCTACTAAAAAATGAATCCGTCACTGGACAAACGATCGTCGTGGACGGAGGTTATTCGTTGATCTAATATTCTGTATTTTGCAGTGGTTGTTATGCTAGACTTTCGAATATTTATCAAACTGGCGCGACCTCTCCATCTGTTACTGGCTATACTAACCTTTAGCCTGGGGGCAGGGATTGCCCGCTATCTTGGTCGTCCGTTCCTAGCAGCGGCCTTTGGATTGGGCCTGCTGGCTGTGTTGGCGATCCAGACGGCTGCCTATTGGCTGGTGGAATACTTCCGTCTGCCATTGACTCCCCTTGCCAAAGATGAGACTCCCCGCCACCGTGAAGCCTTGCGGACAAGTCTTTTTCAATCCGCTTTGGGCCTGCTGACTGTTTCCGGCGCGATTATTGTAACTTTGCTTCTCGCCAGGTTGTTGCCTTTGCCGGCAGGGATTCTGCTGGGGTTGACTATTTTCTTCTTTATTGTATACGCGGTTCCACCTATGCGTCTATCGGAATCCGGATACGGAGAATTGGTTCAGGCAATTGCATTGGGACCTCTATTTCCAGCTTTGGCGTTCCTGATCCAGTTTGATGAATTCCATCGCTTGCTTACATTTGCAACATTCCCGCTCACTTTACTGGCCCTGGCGTATTTACTGGTGAATGACTTTCCGACCTTTGCGAGCGACCAAAAGTATGGGCGGAACACTCTATTGACCCGTCTTACCTGGCAGAGAGCCATCCCTATTCATCATCTTTTGGTTTTGTTGTCTTTCCTGTTCTTCGCGATCACGCCCTTATTGGGATTCCCCTGGGGATTGGTATGGCCGGTCTTCCTGGCGCTACCCTTTGCTGTGATTCAGATCGCCTGGCTACAGAACATCGCCAGAGGGGGACGCGCGCTTTGGAAATTACTTGTCCCGCTTGCAACGGCCGTCTTTGGTCTGACGGTTTATCTGCTTGCCTTGACTTTCTGGATCCGGTAGATAACATATTTGGAGCGAATTTCTCAACCAGTGATAATTGGAATAAGAGAACGCGCTAACAAAACTGCCGGGATTCTTAAATGACCCAATGTATGAATCATATCAAATAATGAGGCGCTAGTATGGTCAAGTGCGTCATTATTATATATAATACAGATAATATTTATCTGTAAATTTAGGAGGCCAAAATGCCGATTGCATCAGGAATTCAAGCGCCAGATTTTTTGCTGCCGGATGAGAATAATACCACCCGTAGGCTTTCGGATTTTCGCGGCCGGACGGTTGTACTGTATTTCTACCCCGAGGACGATACACCCGGTTGCACTACCGAAGCCTGTAACTTTCGTGATGATTACAGTGCTTATATGGCTGCCGACCTTGTTATTCTGGGAGTCAGTCCGGATTCACCCAAATCCCATGCAAAGTTTAAGAATAAATATTCTTTGCCATTCCCACTTCTGGCCGACGATGGTCATGTGGTGTGCGACAAGTATGGGGTTTGGGGACCTAAAAAATCTATGGGGCGTGAATACGAGGGCGTGAGGAGGACTACATTTCTGATTGACTCAAAAGGTCGCATCGCCAAAGTTTTCGAGAATGTCAGACCGGCCGAGCACAGTGCGGAAGTTCTGGAAGCGGCCAAGAAACTATAAAGGCTG
>JBEKVG010000354.1:0-3396 GCA_049514195.1 Anaerolineales bacterium
AGGAATGTCTGGGCTGGCTGATCGATGTGCGCGATAAATTCAGCGGTGTGCCGAGCCGTAAAGAACTTTACAAGTTTGCATGGGATACTTTGAACGGCGGCAAGGTCATACCTGGCTATGGACATGCCGTTTTGCGTGTAACCGATCCGCGCTTCACAGCGCAGTTGGAATTCGCCAAGGCGCGCTTCCCGGAAGATACCCTGATTAGGCTGGCCGAATTAGTCTACAACGTGGTACCGGAGGTTCTCAAGGAACAGGGAAAGGCCAAGAACCCGGCCCCCAACGTGGATGCCATATCCGGCGCATTGCAATATTATTACGGTGTGCGAGAATTTGATTTTTACACCGTGCTGTTTGGGGTTGGGCGCGCTTTGGGGGTGACTGCCAACTTGGTCTGGGCGCGTGCGCTCGGCCAGCCGCTCGAACGGCCAAAATCTGTATCAACGGCCATGTTGGAAGAAGCCGCAAAGAAATAGCATAATCAGCCAAGGCTGTTTGGTTTGAAACAAGAATTCCCGAAGTTCATCTTCGGGAGTTCTTTCTATTGGGTTGGTTTTTTATGCAAGGGGTCTACAGCCTCAAACTTGACTAATTTCACGATGCGGGCTTTATCGCGCACCACCCATGGGACAATCTGCCGGGCGTGTTCACGATTTTCCGCTTCGATGATGGCCCAGGCGCTGTGCACGCCATCTTTGCAACCCCATTCAAATTGGTGAAGATAGCCGGCCATCATAACTTCGTGGATTACTTTATCACAATCCTCGGCAGCATGAGGAGATTCAATCAAATAGCGATCCATAAGGAACATCCTTTCTCAGCTCGTCGCATCCTTAAGAAGTTACATTTATTTTTGTCAAGGAGACGTTACGTGCTATAGGATTGTATTATAAAACTCTTCTTCAATATTTACAATATATAAGATAGTATTTGTCATAAATAGAATTTTGCGTAAAGATAAGTTGATATTAGATTGCGTTTTATAACCTCAGTAGAGAGGTTTATGTCAAAGATTTCTTACTGCGAGTCTCCTGAAGTTGGTTATCCGGTAGACGACGGTTGAGCAAATCCAGCGAAAGCTCGATCACCTCACGCGCTTCATCAGGGGTGGTCGTACCGATAGTAACCATATCCTGATCACGGATGGTGTTCCAGACGAAGGCCAGTCCCACAACAGGAAGGATGCGGCCAGCCGCCAGTGGCTTGATCGTCATGACAGGCTTTTTGGCTTCCCGGATTACCTTCATGACCCAGTCTGCTTCCACCTGCATCAGGAAACCGGCCGAGTTGTAAAGCTGGATATACGTTTCAACATCCGCGCCCGTTTTGTCAGCGTAGATGATTGTCTCGGGCATATGCGTGGAGAGACCGGGGATCATGCCGCGCGCCCGGATCATGTGGGTATACTGGTCGATGTCGCGGATTACGCCGGCCCGGCGGTCCACGAGTGCATCGGTTACAGACTGATGCGGCATGCAAAACGTCGCACCGAGCGCTGCACATTGGTCGAAGGCCGCCTCAGCTCGACCTGCTGAAGCAGAATCCGGATTGAGGTTAAAGGCGGGTGTGTAGATGCGGATCATCCGCTGACCGGTGTGCTGTTCTACCTCACGGACTGATTCGTCGAGATGGGGGGAAAGCGGCGCCATGACGGCATCGATGCCGTACTCGAGGAATACGTTAAGAATTGCGACAATACGCTGACGCGTTTGATATTCTTTTATAAAATTATCCTTGGCGAGACTGGTGTGGGACCAGCCCAGGAACCAGTTGGTTCCAACCAGTAAGCGTGGCAGACTGATGCCACCGACAGTTGTGCGTGGAAATTCTTCCGGGTGGTTCATGCCAATCTCCTTAAAATGGGAAGGTTATTTGATTTGAATTACGGATTCAATAAGTGCAGTATAACATTGGGGGACAGGCGCCTTAAGACGGGGGAAAAAGATTTTTGGAGTAGAATTCAGCCATGGATAAGTGGAAATTCTGCTCATTTTTCCTTATGGACTAGGCATGAAGAAGCTCTTGGGTGAAAGACTTCAGCTTGATTGGAAAATTGCTGTGCTTGTTGTGATTAGCACTTTACTATTAATGATAGATTTTTACATCCCACAGTTAGCACCATGGGCAAATTGGTTCCCAGGCTGGAAAAATACTGGTCTTCCAACCAAAGTACTTGACCGGACCATACTCTACTTTATCATCCCTTTGCTCATTGTTCTATTGATTTTCCGTCAAAAATCAAGCGAGTTCGGCTTTACACTTGGTGACTGGAAAGCAGGCATTATCCTGACCTTGGGTGGGATTCTATTAACTGCACCGATACTTTGGCTGGTATGTCACACAAGCACGACGATGCAAGACTACTATAAACCACTGGTTAGTGGGTTGCCCTGGAACACGCTTTTGGATTTGTTTAGCTGGGAATTTATGTTCCGAGGCTGGTTGCTTTTTGGCTTTGCGCGTAAGTTCGGACCCGAGGCCATCTGGCTTCAGGCGGTACCTTTTGCTCTGGCTCATATTGGAAAGCCGGAAATCGAGACACTTTCAACCATTTTTAGCGGTTTTGCTTTTGGTTGGGTTGCATGGCGGACGAAATCATTTGTTTACCCATTACTCATCCACTGGTTTGTAAGCTTGTTTACGATTCTTGTTGTTGCAGGGCTGCGTGGTTGATTTTTAGGTCTGTTATACCAGGCGAAAGGATTTTCGATAGAAATGAAAACAATCATCAATATAACTTATGGAGTGCTTATCGGACTATTAGCTGCGGGCATTATCTGGCTGGCGGTGTCCCGTCCACGCGGTGAGGCAATCACACTACTACCGACTGCCACGCCGGGTTCGCTGACAGTTTATGTCAGTGGGGCGGTGGCAACGCCGGGCGTGTACAGCTTACCAGACGGCAGCCATGTGGATGATGCTGTAAAAGCTGCCGGAGGCAGTCTTCCCGGTGCAGAATTGAACAATATTAACCTGGCTGTGCAACTTACCGATGGGCAACAAATAAACGTACCGGGAATCGTTGATACGAGTCATGTCAATGCCGGACGCGTTAATATTAATACAGCCACTGTGGATGATCTGGATACCTTGCCAGGTATTGGGCCAACAACCGCACAAGCCATTGTGGATTATCGTCTCCAGCATGGACCTTTCCAGGTAATTCAAGACATCCAGAATGTTCCGGGTATCGGGCCAGCCACTTTTGCGCAGATTCAGAATTATATAAACGTCGGCCCTTGACATTATGCCCTTCGACCATTTCAGTATAATTGCCGGTTTCTATGACAAGTTTGGACATTATCGTATTAGCGAGCCTTTGCTTGGATTGCTATCATTATCCCCGAATAGTCTTGTGCTTGATGCAGGCGGAGGGACGGGACGTGTCGCAGCGGT
>JBEKVG010000355.1:0-3394 GCA_049514195.1 Anaerolineales bacterium
CCATAGCACATCGGGCGGGTTACCGGGCAGACGAGAAAAGACGGCCCAAACATGAATTGATCGCGAATTTCGTAGGTGTTCGGGTCCTCCCGGAAATCAAAAGGCAGCATCCTTAAAATGGTGTAATCTGCCTGGGTAACCTGTCCAGCCAACGAATATATATATGGCATCAGGCGATAGCGTAGTTTCAGGAATTTCACCAGACTATCGTAAATTGGCTCTCCTGGAACTCCAAAGCGCCATATTTCGCGCGGGGTGTCTGTTCCATGGGCACGTAAAATCGGCAAAAAAATCCCGTACTGGAACCAGCGCAAGTACAATTCCCGGTAGCCGAGGTCTTCGCAACCGTTCTCATAGTCTCCGTTCCAAAACCACAATTCCGGTTTTTCCCTGACGAAAAATCCGCCAATATCGAGAGTCCAATAGGGAGACCCGGTTACACAGAAGTTCAACCCATCCGCGATTTGGCGGCGGAGAGTATCCCATGTGGCTGAGATGTCTCCAGACCAGGTAATTGTCCCGTAACGCTGCTGCCCGGGATAGGCCGAGCGAGTCAGGTTCACCACCCGCTTCCGGTCGGTCGTCCGACGCTGCCCTTCATAGATTCCTTGCGAATGCAACAGAGAATACGCATTGATAAACTCCGGGTCTAAATATCTTTTGGCTTCACCGGTATTGATTCTCATTCGCTCTTCCGGCTCAGGTTTGAAGGCACCTTTCCAATCAGCCTCAAACGGTTCCGTGCAGTCGCACCACCAGGCATCGATACCGTGCGAAAATAAGCCTGTATTTGCCTGCCGCCAATAGATTTCCCTGCCCTGCGGTTGGAATGCATCATAGGTAGTCCCGTTACCAAGTAGGCAGCCATGCTCTTTCATTTCCTTGTTATCGCCGGCTTTTGGATCCATATTAGGCCAGACCGAGATCATCAACCGGGCATGGAGTTTATGAATCTCTGCCATCATCCCGTCTGGATCGGGAAAGCGCGCGGGATCAAGAGTTTTCTGCCCCCACAAGTCTCTTGTCCAGGAGCGCCAATCCTGGACAATACCGTCGAGCGGCAATCGACGAGTTCTGTATTCTTTAACGACCTCGAGCAGCTCGGCTTGAGTTTGATAAGCTTCCTTTGACTGCAAATAACCGAACATCCATTTTGGCAGCATGGGTGCTTTTCCGGTCAAACGGCGAATGCCTCTGACAATCGAATCGAAAGCTGGCCCGTAGATGAAATAAAAGTCCAATTCATCATCGACATCCGTCCATAAATAAGAGCCAAAGGCGTCGTCATGGAAAATCATGAGAGAATAGCTATCCAGCAGGATTCCATAGCCTCGCGTGGAAACCAAAACTGGAATTGCCACTTTCATATTCTGCTGATAAAGATATTGGTGCTGCCCGCGCAAATTCAACATACCCTCTTCGTGTGAACCGAGACCGTACAGCGCTTCCCCATCGGCCCATTCGAATTCCAGCCTGGTATGGTAGGCCTTGCGGTCAACCACCTCTTTATAAGTGCTGGCAGTGGTTCTTAATCCATCCGCTCCCAGCTCGGTTTGAATATCGTTTTCCTGGCGAGGAATGTATTTCATCACCTCCATCGGCATGAGCGTCTTGCCACCCCGGGCAGGCTCGCGGGTTAGAATCTGGCCATGCGCATCCCGGTATGTGAATGCCAGCGTACTGCGGTCTATCTGGATGGTAAGCCTGGAGGTGGAAAAAAAGAGAGCCTCCGTTGTTTCCCGAACGGAAACATCTGCCGGGTTTTGCGCTCCAGGCAATACCATCAAGCTTTTTGCGGGCGAAAATTCAGGCTCAAGAGTATAGCGGATGCGAATGACATCCGGAGCATATGCAGTCAGGCCAATAAGACCTCGCGAGGTCTCAAGCCGGAGGCCGTTTGGTTGGGCAGTGGATTTTAATAGTTTCATCGACTTGACCCCAAAGTTTACCCCTTTACGGCGCCAATCGTCATTCCTGAGAGAATGTAACGCTGTGCAGCCAAGTAAATCACAATGACAGGCAGAATCGTCATTAAAATATCCGCCGAAACCAGATTCCAATTTTGTTGGTATCGCCCGAAAAAGTTATAAACGGATAGGGTCATCGGCCAATTGGCACTCTTGTTCAGATAGTAGAGAGGCATGATGAAGTTATTCCAAGCTCCCAGAAAGGACAAAACGGCGTCGGTAACCAACACCGGCATGAGCAGCGGTACGATGATCTGGAAAAAGAGTTGGAACGGTCCACATCCATCTATGATGGCGGCCTCATCTAATTCTCTTGGGATAGTTTCGACGAAACCATATATGAGGAAAACCCCAAACGGAATTTGCCCGGCAGCATATAAGATCACCATCCCGATCCTGGTGTTAATGAGGTGCGTGATCTGCATGACCTTGGTCAATGTAAAATAGTTCGCTGGTAAAGCAATTCCCAGAATGATAAAAAAATACAGAAAGCGATTGAAGCGAGATCTGTTGCGCGAAAGGACAAAGGCAGCCATGGCTGCAAAAAGAGTCCCAATGATCGTTGAGCCGGTAGCGTAAACCATACTGCTATAAAAGCCCGTCGCCAATTTTCCCGTTGTGATCACGGCAGCGAAGTTTTCCAAGTGCCAGACAGCAGGTAATGCAGCACTCATTGAACTTGCATCCGCCTTTGATTTTAATGAATTGACTACGATCAGGTAGACCGGGATAACCATGATCAGTCCGGCAAAAATAGCCACTAAATGGGCTCCACCTTGTCTAAATCTTTTAGCTAGCATAAGTGAGGATCTCCTTATTCTCTTGCTTGCCCGCGATCCATTAACCGGATCACAAAATAACCCAGCACACCCATGAACACGAACAAGAGACTGGAAAATGCAGTGCCAACGCCCCATAGCCCCTGGCTGAATTCTTGGAAGATGGCGGTGTAGATTACATCGGTGGCATAGCCCGGACCCCCATGCGTCAAAGCATAAACAATGTCAAACACCCTTAATGCGTACAGTAAATTCAACACGGTAACAATGATAATGGCGGGCATCATCAATGGCAAAGTAATCCAGACAAGTTTTGCCCAGAAACCGGCGCCATCCACCTCGGCGGCCTCCAAATAATCCCGCGGGATGGATTGAAGACCGGCGATCAGGATGACCATGATATATCCTACGCCTGCCCAAGTATCAACCCCGATGACTGAATACAGCGCGATATGCGCGTCTACCAGCCATTTCTGAGCCAGGACCCCCAAGCCAATCCCCCTTAGGGCTGTGTTCAGAAAACCAGTGGCCGGGTTTAAGATCGACCGGAATATGAGCGCAATCGCCAACATGGGTAGAACCACAGGCAGGTAAATCAACATCCGATAAAAATAGGCCATGCGTTTGACCCCTTCTGTCAATAGCAAC
>JBEKVG010000356.1:0-3389 GCA_049514195.1 Anaerolineales bacterium
ATGCCGTCAGGATCGTGGTATATTCGCTTCGCAAGGTGGGCCTGGTCCTTTCTCTTGGCCGAGTAAGACCATAGCTTACCTTGCATTTTGTTAATGTGCAAATGGATAAAGTCTAGCTAAGACGACTTCCTGAAACAATCTCTTCCTCAACCAGAATGCCATGTTCACCAGCCCGATCATGACCGGCACCTCAATCAATGGCCCGATAACTGCAGCAAAGGCTGCGCCGCTGATTATGCCAAAGACACCTACCGCCACCGCAACCGCCAGCTCAAAATGGAATTCTGTTAGCCTAGAGCGTTCGCCAGCCAGGTTATCACCTCAGCCTGTGAGGGAATGCGTCCGGCGCAGACTACCTTCTCATTGATGACCAGTCCTGGAGTATGGAAAATTTTATACTTCATAATGTCAGCGTGGTCTGTTACTTTGATCACCTCGGCCTCTATGGCCATGTCAGCGACGGCCTTGCGGGCTATGGATTCGACATTCTTGCAGTTGTCACAACCCGGTCCAAGAACTTTGATGGTTAACATAAAACGACTCCTTTTCTGAGTTAGGTTTTGGATTCTTCCCGTTGCTCAATTGGAAAAAATTACATCAGCGTTGTTTTTCTTATCCAGGTAAAAACTGTTCAACAGCTTCCAGCGCATACGCGCCATAGATGGATCCCGGGCCTCCGCCCATCAGGATGCCCACGCCAATCGTTTCCAGAATTTCTTGGCGGCTAGCTCCAGCGGCGATAGCATCGTGAACATGATAGACAATACAACCCTCGCAGCCGATGGTGATGCTGACCGCCAGCGCCATCATCTCTTTTACTTTGCTACTGAGAGCGCCCTCCTCGATGGATTTTTTATGCAGGCGGGAGAAGCCAGTCATAGGGCCGGGAATCTCGCTCCCGAGTTGGGCAAGGCGCTCTTCAAGGGATTTATGCATTTTAATATAATCAGTTTTCATCCTTCGGCCTTTCCGGCGACTACTTCGATTTGCGGTGAAACGATCACTTCGGATTTTACGGAATTTGCCACCAGACTATATTTGCGGGCCGTACTCAAGGCGCGTTTGGTACGTGCCTCAACCGCTTTGGGATCTTCGTCTCCTGCAGCAATGCGGATGACCGGCCAGAAGCGCAGGTGGGTGAAAGTCTCGGTGCGATCCAGCTCGATCAGTTTGGTACCCTCAGCCCGGCAATCGTAAGAGAGCAGGTCCAGCTTGAAGCGTTCCGCCGCCCAGATGAACATCATCATGATGCAGGTATTGGCTGCGGCCACAAAGGCATCCTCTGGCGTCAGTACGCCGGGGTGACCCTGTGAGTCCGGCGGCGCGGAGAAGTCCATCTCCGGCCCGTTGCCCATGACGATATGACCCCAGTGTTCGCCTTTCCAGGCTACGGTCGTGTTATAAGTTGATGTGCGGCTCATTTGACTGCATCTTTCTGCTCATAAAAGGCTGCATATTCACGCGATAGCGATGCCGCATAGGCTTCGTCTTCATCAGGCGGGATCGGGTTATATATCTTCACAGCCTCTAGCAGTTCCTTGGTAACATCTTGCGAGACGGGTTTGCCTGAATCACGAAATTGCTGGAAGATGAGCGGCAACGCAATCATGGTAACCGTCTGCCCGTTGATGACCAACTCCTGCACCGGGATCCCGGAATCGCATGAACAGGTTGCCTGGGACGGCTCCTGCATTTCGGGCGTGGTGGTACTCTCGATAGCTCCAGAAGTGCGATTCCAGTGCTTTTGGAGCAATTCATCCACCAGCACCGCTGCTTGCCCAGCCGTTGCTTCCACCGCCTGCTTGCCGGCTTCATTTAGGCGGCGTTTGCCTTCTGGTCTGCCTAGACCGCGTTCGCTGACGAGTTTCGTAACTACGATGCTGGCAGCAGGTTTCCCGGAATACATTTCAGTACCGCGTGCCGCGCAGCGCTTGTCGCAGCCGTCTATGGCGATCGTTGGGTAAAACTTTGCAAAAGCCCGGTCGCCTTCCCCTCCGGCGAGGAAAAGGGGCAGGCAAATGGTGACCGTTTCCGCCGGACGCATCTGTTCGAGGACCTTCAGGGCAGCCAGGCGGGTCACCGTTCCCTCCGGGAGTTCCTCCCCGGAGCAGGAGACAATCCCAACTTTCTTCTTGGGCAGGTCAGGCATTTTCGCCTCCCTGTTTACCGGAAATGATGTCATCCACCACGCCAGTGACTTCCTCTGCCAGGACACGCGCCAATTTCTGCCCACCCTCGTTCAATTCGGCGATGCCCCGAGGCTTGAGATCCTTGTGCCTACGGTAGACATCCAGGACCGCAAATTCCTGCGCAATCGTCCCACCGCTCTGCTTGACCATCTTGGCGGCGCAGGCCAGCTTGCAGCCGTCAATAGTCACTGCTGGGCACTTTGCTACAACCGACCGGGATTCTTCGTCTCCAAGCACCAGCAGAGCCAATGGCACCAACTGTGTTTGCCCGGATCGCAGGTCTTCGGTAATCTCGTAGGCTGCTTCGCGGCTGACAGTGCCGTATGGCTTGCCGATCCCACTACAGGGCACGATGATGACTTTTTGAGTTTTTCCAGTCATAGCTTCTTTGTTTCCTCTTCCGCCTGACCCTTCATTACCTTAAAGTAAGTCTGTGGATCAAGTAGTTTGGCACAGTCCGCTTCCCAATCATTGACTTCCAGCACGGCCAGCCATCCGGTTCCGTATGGATCCTGGTTAATGGCTTCCGGGGCGTCGTTCATGGCGGGGTTGACATCCACGATTTTGCCGCTCACCGGCGATGCATAAGTGATGTTCACTTTGATCGTCTCGATGATCGCCACATCTTCTCCTGCAGTCAGGGTTGTTCCGGCCGGCTTGACCTCCGCAAAAGCCACATCCCCACTCCGTTGTTGGACAAAGTCAGACAATCCGATGCGGACAAGCCCGTTTTCTTCCTTTGCCCAAACTCCTTCTGAGGTATAAAAACGGTCCTTGGCCACCTTGAAGGTGAATTTATCTTGCGTGGTTTCCAAAAAGTCAGGCATTGTCTATTCCTTTTTCATACAACAATTAGCCCATTCGCAAGTAGATCGCGAAAGATTAACTCTGGCGGCAATAAATTTGCCTTATCAAAATTATCTCCTGGCTGAAACCTGTACGGAATAGACCGGCACACCGGCTGCCACCCCGCCGCTGGTACTTCGACGGATGGTGACATCTTTAAACCCTGCCTGTTTGACCAGGTCTACATATTCCAGTTCCGGAAGCGCCCCAGAAACACATTCCGACCACCCGGCCGCGGACGCCCGCGTTTGGGGCAAGACCGGCCCGCCAAAAACTATATCGTTCACTTCCAGCCGTCCGCCCTTCTTCAAGACCCGGAACGCTTCCCGGAATACTTTGCCCTTGTCCTCGGTT
>JBEKVG010000357.1:0-3358 GCA_049514195.1 Anaerolineales bacterium
GTGGCACTTAAGAACAACTTGTTCGTACCTGTGTCCATCTCCGATATCAAGGATCTCTCGACTTTGGCAGCCCTCTTCGAGGTTGACTCCAATTATGGCCGCTGGTCTGAGGAAGTCACCACGAAAGGCAACTGCTTCGTCATTGGCGGCCGTGAGATCCCTTACTTCGATTCGATGAAGGCCCTACCGGACTGGAAGGCACTTGGAATCGACCTGGTGATCGATTGCACAGGCCGGGCCACCACGCGTCCCGGCGCTCAGGCCCATCTCGATGCCGGCGCCAAGCGTGTTCTGGTGAGCGCACCGAGCAAGAAGCAAGAAGACTGTGATGCGGTGTTACTGCCGGGCATCAATCTCGAAACGTTCGACCCGCAGAAACACAAGATCGTCAGCATGGCGAGTTGCACCACCAATGCGCTGGCTCCGGTCGTTAAGGTTGTGATCGAGAACTTCGGCATCAAGTATGGCCTGTTCTCGACGGTGCACGCCTATACCAATTCACAATCGCTGACTGACCAGCCGATGAAGGACCGGCGTGACTCGTGGGCAGCAGCCGAGAACATCATCCCGTCTTCATCCGGCGCAGCGCGTGCCCTGGCCTTCATCTGGAAAGACCTCAAGATCACGGGCAAGGCCTACCGCGTCCCCACCCGCACCGGCAGCATTGCCGAGCTAAACCTGATCACCGAGCGTCCGGTGACCGTGGAAGCGGTCAACAACGCTTTCCGCAAGGCAGCCACGGTCCCGCCACTCAAGGGCGTGATGGACGTTCTGGAGGAGGAATGGGCATCGTCCCGTATCGTTGGCGATTTGCATTCATCCATCATCGACTTGGCGCTGACCGCGGTCCAGGGAGAAATATTATCCGTGGCCGCCTGGTATGACAATGAGATGGGTTACTCCGCTCGCCTGGCAGAAACTGCTGCCCGGATTGCAGTATAGGAGGTTAAATTATAGTGAATGAGCACAGGAGTACCAACAAAGTAGGTTTGATTGGCACAGGTATGGTTGGCAGCTCGTTCGCCTATGCACTAATGCAGCAAGGCCTGGCGAACGAGCTGGTGCTCATCGACGCAGATGCTGCACGTGCCGAGGGCGAGATGATGGACCTCAATCACGGTATGCCCTTTGTACGACCGATGCGCATCATGGCTGGTGACTACCCGGACCTGGCCGATGCCCAAGTGATTGTGATTTGCGCTGGCATCAGCCAACGCCCAGGCCAGACGCGGCTCGAGTTGTCCCAGACGAATGCTGGCATCTTTCACAATATTGTGCCCAAGATTACGGCCGTCAATCAGGAGGCGATCATCGTCGTAGCAACCAACCCTGTGGACATTTTGACTCAGATCACTGCACAGATTGTGGGGTGCGATCGCTGCTGTGTGTTGGGTTCCGGAACGGCGCTCGATACGGCGCGCCTACGCTTCATGCTCGGTGAGCACTATGGGGTCAATCCGCGCAGCATCCATGCCTACGTCGTTGGCGAACATGGCGACAGCGAGTTGGCATTGTGGAGCCTGGCCAATATCGGCGGTGTCCAGTTGACCGACTTTGTGGGTGCCAACGGACAGGGCTATGACCAGGCGGCCCTCGACCGTATCTTCTGCCAAACCCGTAACGCGGCTTATGAGATCATCCAGCGCAAAAAAGCGTCCTACTATGCCATCGGCCTGGGGCTGCTTGCGATTGTCGAGTCCGTACTGCGTGACCAGCATACGGTGATGACGGTCTCCAGCCCCCTATCAGGGCAGTATGGCGTGAACGGCATCTCCATCAGCATGCCGGCAATCGTGGGACGCCGGGGGGTCGAGGAAGTACTTAACCTGTCCATAAGTGAGTCTGAGTTGGTGGCATTCCAAAACTCAGCGCAGACTCTGAAGGATCGATTAGCCGAGGTAAGCTGAGAAAGGACTGTCTCAAACCTTAAATTATGATAGAATGAAGTTGCCCCTGATTGGCTGCCCCCCTCAGCCAGTCAGGGGTATTTTGATCCATCCTAAGAAAACAGGCCTATCAAATTGCGTTGTTCATCAAGAGTGGGTATACTATAGACACAATTCGTGTTATGCGGGGGAAGCCTCGCCCGGAAGATAATTATGCCTAAACAGCCTGTTTCTAAAACTACGCCTGTACTTATCAATGACCAGCTTGCTGCCCTGCGAACCTTGATGCCGCAAGCCTTTACCGAAGACAAAATCGACCCAGAGAAACTGCGTGTCTCTTTAGGGGACATCGTAGATGACCGGCCCGAGCGTTACTCCTTCTCCTGGGCCGGCAAACGCGACGCAATCCGACTGCTGCAAGTGCCCTCGCGGGCCACCCTCATCCCCGCCAGGGACGAGTCGCTCGATTTCGATACCACCCAGAATATCTTCATCGAAGGCGAAAACCTGGAAGTGTTGAAATTGCTCTACAAGCCTTACTTCGGCCGCGTCAAGATGATCTACATCGACCCGCCCTACAACACCGGCAACGATTTCGTTTATCCTGACAACTTTGCCGACCCTCTGGATACCTACCTGAAACTGACCGGCCAGAAGGATAGCGAGGGCAACCTGCTGACCTCCAATCCTGAGACCGGCGGGCGTTACCACTCAGCCTGGCTCTCTTTGATGTACCCACGCCTGTTTCTGGCGCGCCAGTTGCTGCGCGAGGATGGGGTCATCTTCGTGAGCATCGACGATCACGAGGTGTATAACCTGCGCCTGTTGATGAACGAAATTTTTGGGGAAGAAAATATAATTGGTGAATTCGTTTGGCAGTCAAAAAAAGGTGGTGGTAGTGATGTGTCCACCGCTGTCGTTGATCACGAAACCATAATCTGTTTTGCAAAAGATAACTTTGGTAGCAATGCTTTATCTAAAATCACTATTGAAGCAGAGCCGCTTAATTTACATGATGACAAGGGCCCTTATCGGCGAGGAAGGGAATTAAACAAGTGGGGATCAATTCTCGTCGACAAGATCGCCCTACAATGTTCTTCCCTATTCCTGGCCCGAATGGGGAAAACGTTTTCCCTATTCGAAATGATGGTTCAGAAGGATGTTGGCGATGGGGAAAAAAGAAAATGTTCGAAATTTCCGAGCGGGGTGATGTGGAATTTGTGAAGCGCTCCGATAGCACGTTCATTGTTTATGAGAAGGTAAGGTCAACAGACCCAAGGCTTAAGCCATATCGAACTTGGATGGATAACGTTGGAACAACTGCCGATGGCAGCAAGACGCTCAAAGAGTTGTTTGAAGGTCAAAAAATATACGACTTTCCAAAACCTGTGAGCCTTCTCAAGCACTTGCTGTCGATTGGCGCGCCTGGCGATGATGATGATTTTGTCCTTGATTTCTTTGCGGGTTCTTGT
>JBEKVG010000358.1:0-3349 GCA_049514195.1 Anaerolineales bacterium
CAAAGGGACTAATCCAGAGGAATTACTTGGTGCCGCGCATGCCGGTTGTTATTCTATGTCACTCAGTTCTCATTTAGGGAAAATTGGCCTGACGCCTCAATCGATACATACCCGCGCCCAGGTAACGCTCGGTAAAATTGGAGACAAGACCCGCATCACGTTAATTCATCTGGAGACAGAAGCCAAAGTGGCTGGCATCAGCCCAGAGCAGTTCCACGATATCGCCGAGGTGACCAAAACAGATTGCCCCGTTTCAGCCGCCCTGGCGAGTGTTCCGATTACCCTGGATGCCAAACTGATTGGCTGATCCATCACCCTGAGGCTGTGCGGCTAGTTGGCAGGGGTTCCCCGCCCGGCCAGGCATGCCCACCGCCATACGTCCCATGATTTACCTTTCCCTTGTCTTCGATCACCGCATTTTGGATGGCGAAAGCGGAGACCGCTTCTTAAAAAAGGTCAAAGAAACGCTGGAAAACTGGGGCGAAGTTTCGAGATAATTACCCGGTTTCTCAAAAGAGAATTGATATGACCTATTTTAAATACTTGATTATTGGCGCGGGCATGACCGCAGATGCTGCGGTACAGGGTATACGTGAGCTGGATCAAAAGGGCAGTATCGCTTTAATTGGGGATGACCGTAATCCACCTTATAACCGCCCGCCGCTATCCAAAGGCCTGTGGAAGGGAAAGCCGCTCGAGAGCATTATGCGTAAAACGGAAGAACGTACAGCAGAACTGTTGCTCGGACGGACGGCCATATCGATCGACCCGCAAAAGAAGCAGGTATAGGATGACCGCCAGGAGAGTTATACCTATGAAAAACTGCTCCTGGCAACCGGCGGAACGCCCCGCAAATTGCCTTTCGGCGGAGAGAATATCATTTACTTCCGCACCCTGGAGGATTATCGGCGTTTGCGGGAGATGTGCGGGCAAAGCGAGCACTTTGGTGTGATCGGCGGTGGTTTTATTGGCTCGGAGATCGCCGCTGCTCTGACCATGAACGGGAAAAAAGTGACCATGCTGTTTCCCGAAGAAGGAATAGGAGCACGCATTTACCCGCGCGAGCTTTCCCAGTATTTGAACAATTTTTTCCGTGAGAAAGGGGTGGAAGTACTGGCGGGATTGAATGTAAAAGATCTAAAGAAGAGGAAAGATTCATATCTTCTTATAACAGACAAAGGGCAACAAATCCAGGTTGACGGCGTGATCGCCGGGATTGGGATCCTTCCGAATGTTGAGCTGGCACAATCTGCTGGTTTAAAGATTGGAAACGGGATAGTTGTGGACGAAATGCTGCGTACTAACTACCAGGAAATCTTCGCGGCAGGGGATGTGGCGGAATTCAATCAGCTTGTCTTGGGAAAACGCCTGCGGGTCGAACACGAAGACAATGCTAACATGATGGGCAAACAGGCTGGGCGTAACATGGCTGGCGCCGGCGAACCCTACCATCACCTGTCCTATTTTTACTCGGATCTATTCGAGCTTGGGTATGAGGCGGTTGGCGAGCTCGATCCCCGCCTGGAGACTTTTGCGGATTGGAAAGAACCCTTCAAAAAAGGTATGATCTACTATATGGCCGATGGGAGGGTACGGGGTGTGCTGCTATGGAATGTTTGGGATACTGTGCCGGCAGCGCGCCTCCTGATTGCCGAACCAGGTCTGTTCAAGACGGCTGACCTGAAAAACCGGCTGCCGTAATGCCAGGACCAATATTGCCAATGGAAAACCTGTCTACTGTTCATAAGAGTAAGGAGGTTGTATGGATGAATTAGCCAAACTACATTGTAGTCCGATAGGAGCGAACACACCACGGCTTAATGACCATGATGTAAGTCAATTAAAAGCAAAACTGCCAGGCTGGCGGACTTATGAAAAAGGCGCTGAACTGCACTTGGAAAAAGTTTTCGAGTTTGAGGATTTTCGTAAAGCGGTTGCCTTCACCAACCAGGTTGCACAAGTGGCCAATGAAGAAGACCACCATCCCGCTATGCTGACTGAATGGGGAAAAGTAACGGTCACCTGGTGGACCCACAAAATTAAAGGTTTGCACCAAAACGACTTCATCATGGCTGCGAAAACCGAACAACTTTATGGAGGTCGATATGGAAGCCAATCATGAACATGGAGATGATGAACTCAACGAGGTGGTCGATCTGGTAAAACGTACAATCCCCGAGGATCAGAAGCGTAAGTTCGAGGGTTACGCAGCTGAAATCCTTGCCGCCCTCGGTATGGAATTGAACACCCCGAGTACGACCGACACCCCCCGGCGTTTCATTCAGGCGGTGATCGATGCCACCGAGGGGTACGACGGGGACCCCAAGCTGCTCAAAACCTTCCAAACCGAATGCCGCGGTGAACCTGATTGCAGTAGGGGCCAGGTAATCGAAGGCCCAATCCATTTCTTTTCTTTATGCGAACATCATGCCTTTCCCTTCTTCGGCGATGCGTATATCGGTTACATCCCACACGAAAACATCATCGGCATCTCCAAGTTGACGCGGCCCCTGCACCTGTTTGCCAAGCGGTTCGCCGTCCAGGAACGGATCACACAGCAAGTGGCCGATACCCTCGAAGGGATGCTCCATCCACATGGCGCAGCGGTGTATCTGGAAGCTCATCACCTGTGTGTCGAGATGCGCGGGGTGAGGGAAGTGGCGCCCACGACGCGCACCACAGTCTGGCGCGGTCATTATGCCAGTGATGCATCCCTCCGGGCAGAATTTTTCACCAGCTGTGGTTTGAAGCGATAATCATTCACCCGGCAGGAATAGATCAAGAAAGATCTGGAAGATATGTCCCTCAGCGGAAAAACTGTCCTGATTACCGGAGCAGCCCTGCGGATCGGCCGTTGGCTGGCCCTGGCAGTAGCCCAGGCCGGCGGAGACGTCGTCTTGCACTTCGGAAAGTCCCAGAAAGAGGCGGAAAGCCTCCGGGTGGAGATCGAAGCGGTAGGCCGGAAGGCATTTATCCTGCAGGCGGACCTGACAGACGCCGCCCAGGTGGCGGATTTGGTTTCCCGAGCCCGGGAGCACGCTCCCTTGTTCGCCCTGGTCAACAATGCCTCTGTTTTCGAGCCGCTCGGTTGGGAGAACACCAGCCTGGAACATTGGAACCGGACTATGATGGTCAACCTGACTACACCCTTCCTGCTCAGCCAGGCTTTCGCCCGCTCCCTGGAGCCTGGTGGGTATGGCCGCATCGTCAACATGTTGGACTGGCGCGCCCTTCGCCCCGGGCCTGATCACCTGCCCTATACGATCAGCAATTCCGGTCTGGCTGCCTTGACCCACTCCCTTGCCATCGCCCTGGCACCCCGCATAACGGTCAACGGGCTGGCGTTGGG
>JBEKVG010000359.1:0-4699 GCA_049514195.1 Anaerolineales bacterium
TGGTCACCACCGCCGGCTGCTACCGGGGTACCGGCTTTCAGGCCGGTCAGGGCAGCCGCCTCAGGTGTGATCCGGCCAGTGAACTCCGGACCCTCGAACGTCGGTGGCATCCAGGCCTCCGGGATGCCCAGGGCCGCCAGTACTTCCATCGACCAGGTTCGCTGCTTCAGCTCGAACAACACTGTCCCACTCCCATCCGCTTTGTCCATGACGTATTCGCCCGTCAGCCGGTAGCGGATGTAATCCTTCGGGAGCAGGACATGTTGCGCCCTGGCATACACCTCCGGCTCGTTCTCCTGCACCCACAGGATCTTGGGCGCAGTAAAGCCAGTCAGTGCTACATTGCCGGTGATGCGGATGAAGCGCGCCCGCCCGATGCGTCGGTGGATCTCGTCACATTGGGCCTGGGTGCGCTGGTCGTTCCACAGGATGGCAGGACGCAGCACCTGCCCCGCCTCATCCAATAGCACTAAGCCGTGCATCTGCCCGGTCAGGCCAACTGCAGCGACACTCTCTCCGCCCAGTCCGGACTGTTTAAGTACGGCGCGGATGCTGGTTGAAACGGCCTGCCACCACTCGCGCGGGTCTTGTTCAGACCAGAGCGGTTTCGGTGACTGGAGCGTGTGCGGTAAGACGGCCGTGGAAACAACAGCGCCGCTTTCGTCTACCAGCAGTGCCTTGCTTCCCGTAGTGGAAACATCAATACCAAGAAAACAGGCCTTCATCATCATTCCTCCTGCAAGAATTCCGGCTCTGCATTGCCCGGATCATGCGAGACTTAATTGAATATTACCAGTCGGAAAGCAGCGAACCAGTTCGTCAGGGGTCGGAAACTGCCCGCTTTTCTCCACCTTTTTTACAATTTCAACCACTCTGGAGTTCAAGGGAGTTGCCATGCCCACCTGCTGGCCCAACCTGACGATCTCGCCGTTGAGGTAGTCGATCTCCGTGGGCCGGCCGCGCCGCAGACTTTGCAGCGTGGAGCTGAGGGTCTTAAGTGGTCCCATGGAGAGGGTCAACAGCCAGGCACCTACTGGTATGGGTGATTGGATGATAAGCTGCAGCGCTGGCATGGGAACTTTGGGGAGAGGCGCCAGTTGGATGCCAGCTTTTTCAATAACCTGGTGCCCTTCCTTCAGTGTCAGGATTCCGATCCTGCGCAGGCCGGCGTGGCGCATGCAGTCTTTGATACTGAGGCCGCTTATCGCTTCGAGCCCATTGCCCAGATTATTGACGAGCAGCTTGGTCCAATGGACGCCCTGGATGTCCTCACTGACCTCTGTTCGAACAGCGCGGCTGAGGCGTGCTTGGATGTCTCTTACGCGTTGACCATTCCGGCCAAAGGCTTCGCCAATGACCAGCAAACCACGCCGCGCATAAGTGATGTGGCCTGGCTGCAGGAATTGTGCGTTCAGCATCACCACCCCGCTGAGGATGTTCTCCTTAGGAAGCACAGCTTGACGGCCAGCAACACCAGGTCCGGCTGGAAGTCCAGGGCTTCGGCCGCTTTGACCGGGATGATAAGTGTACCCAAAACGCCCTCGATGCGCAGTCCATTCTCCTGGATGGCCTCAACATGGGCCTGACGCGCAATCAGCGTCACATCTTCTCCTGCATGCGCCAGCAAGCCACCCAGCAGGCTGCCGATGGCGCCCGCCCCGACCACAACAATTCTCGGTTTGGGGTTTTCATTCAGCATTTTTTTACCACGCCTTGGGAAGATCGGATTGCCTCTAATCAAACAATTTCCACCGGACAGACAAACAGCCGATCCTTCACCGGAGTCTTTTGTTCCCCTACAATCTAAAAGAGCCCTTCGCAGCGGATATCCGCCGAGGAACTACCCAGCATCACCCGGATCGTCCCTGCTTCCACTACCAACTTCATCTCGTCATCATAAAAGGCGAGCTGGTTAACCGGCAAGTGGAAGGTGATGTGACGGGATTCGCCTGGCTGCAGAGTCAGCCGGATAAAGCCTTTCAATTCCTTGACCGGACGCGGGATGCAGCCGTATTCATCACAAGTATACAACTGCACCACTTCATCTCCTGCCATTTTGCCCGTGTTCCGGACTGCCAGGCTTACATCCACAGTCCCGCCTGCTTCGACCTGCCTCGGGGAGAGGCTGAAATCGTCGTACTCAAAAGTGGTGTAGCTTAGCCCATGCCCGAAAGGAAACAGGGGGCTGCAAGGAACGCTGACATAATCCTCATACCAGTTCGACTTCCCGCCGGAAGGTTTTTGGTCATAGAACAACGGAACCTGCCCGACATGCCGTGGGAAAGTAACTGCCAGCCTGCCACCCGGATTAACCTGCCCAAATAGCACATCAGCCACAGCCGCCCCGCCTTCTTCGCCCGGAAGCCATGCTTCCAGGATGGCCGAAGCTTTTTCTGCCAATTCCGGGATCGCCAGCGGACGGCCGTTAACCAGCACTACTACCACTGGCTTTCCAGTGCCGATGATAGCCTGGGTTAGTTCACTTTGCACGCCGGGCAGCCGCAGATCAGCGCTGTCACGCGTCTCGCCGGTGGTACAGTTCGCCATCAGGCCCGAACGGTCGCCCAGGATGAGCACCACCACGTCTGCAGCGCTGGCAACCCGTATAGCCTCATCAAAACCGGATGCATCCGGGTCAAGATTATCGCAGCCGCGTGCATAAAGTACATTAGTCGCCGGGGCAGCCGCGCGGATCGCTTCCAGGATCGTCGGTATCTTCACCGCTTGTGGAGCAAACGCTGCCGGATCGACCCCTGCAAACGGAGAATCCTGCGGTATGATGGACAGCATGTATTCCAGATGGGTGGCATAGGAATAATCACCCAGCAGGTTGCGCCATTTGTCGGCGTTCGGCCCAATAACCGCCAGGGTTCCATCGGTTTTCTTGAGCGGCAGGATCCCATCATTGGTCAGCAGGACCATGCTTTGGGAGGCAATCTGTCGGGCCAGGAGGCGCTGGTCGGGAGTTTCAAAGACTTCCGCGGCGCGCTCTTCATCCACATACGGGTCTTCAAACAGGCCTAATTCAAACTTCTTCTGTAAATGCCGGGATACGGCTGTATCCACCCAATCCATTTGCACCTTGCCAGCCATAATGGCCTGCTTGAGTGGTTCGCTGTAACAATCCTGGCTGGGCAGTTCCACGTCAATTCCAGCGTGCAAGGCCAGCGCGGCTGCTCCGGCCTTATCCATTGCAAGGTGGTGGTAGCTATGGATCATTGCAATAGCTGCATAATCCGAGACAACCAGTCCCTCAAAACCGAGTTCGCCGCGTAAAAGGTCGGTAAGGATGGCAGGCGTGGCCGCCACGACATCTCCATCCAGCTCGGGATAAGCATTCATAATAGTATGCAGGCCAGCCTGCTGAATGACCGCCTGGAAGGGGGCAATATACGTTTCCATCAGTTCCCGCCTGCCCAGGTGCACCGGCGCACAGTTCATGCCCGCCTGCGAAAAGCTGTAACCCACAAAATGCTTGCCGGTCGCCATGATTCCGCCATCTTTCAGGCTCTTTCCCTGCAAGCCGCGCACATAGGCCATCCCGAATTGGCTGACCAAGGTGGAATCTTCCCCGAAGGTCTCCTCCAGGCGTCCCCAGCGCGGGTCACGCGCCACATCCAGCACAGGGGAAAGACCCTGGTGCGCACCAACCGCCCGCAGCTGGGCCCGGATGACTGCTGTCATTTTCTCTGCAAATTCAGGCTGGAAAGTGCCCGCCAGACCAATCATTTGAGGGAAAACCGTCCCACCCAGGGCCATATAGCCGGAACAACATTCCTCGTGAATAATGGCAGGAATGCCCAGGCGTGTCCTGTTAAGGAGAAAATGCTGGAGCGTGTTGGCTGCCTTGGCGCTGGCGACAGGATCGAATATGGACGAGCCTCCCACACGCGTGATCTGCCCGATCCCAAGCGCCAGTAGCCCTTCCATTTTTTCATTGGAAAGGCTGCGGCTGTCATCCAGGAGATCGCGCAGCCAACAGGAATAGAGCTGGGCCAGTTTTTCATCCAAAGTCATCTGACCCAGCAAGTCGGCAACCCGCTTGGGAACCGGGAGGCCGGCGTCACGATAAGACATCAGCGTACCCCCAGGAGCAGTTCAACCGTCAACTGGTCGAGACGTTCGTATTTCAGTCCGCGGCTAGCGATGGCAGCCCGGTCGAAGGGTTGAGCCTGGAGGGCGGTGGCCTTCGCGGGCGTGTACTTGCCGAAGTAAGCGGCCATGCTTCCATCATCGGCATTAATCTCAGCCAGTATGGCCTGAATCTCGGGATCGGCATTCCATTGGGCGGCTTTCTCTTTCAGAATCAGATAGGTACGCATGCAACCGCGTGCGAAATCCTTCACGCCCTCGTAATCTTCGGTGCGATAAGCATGTGCATCGAAATGCCGCGAGCCCTGGTACCCCACATCCTCGAGGAATTTGACCAGGAAGAAGGCCGCTTTCAGGTCACGCGAGCCGAAGCGCAGGTCCTGGTCGTACCGGCCGGGGTACTGGTCGTTCAGGTCAATGTGGAAGAGTTTGCCAGCTTCCCAGGCCTGGGCCACGCCGTGCATGAAGTTAAGCCCGGACATGTGCTCGTGCGCCACCTCCGGATTGACACCGACCATGTCGGGATGGTCGAGGGTGGCGATGAAAGCCAGCATATGACCGGTGGTAGCGTTGTACATATCGGCGCGCGGCTCGTTGGGCTTGGCTT
>JBEKVG010000360.1:0-3323 GCA_049514195.1 Anaerolineales bacterium
ACCCAGCGCGGACCGAAGGCTTGGTACGACTTTGTATCCACGCCCTCCGGCGGCGGGAGCATCCGGGCGATCTGCCCGTAGGTGGCAACTTTTCCGGATGGGATCTGACGGACAATATTCCAAACCTGGTGGTTGTAGATGATTGGATCAGGAGGAGATGTGAATCGCATCGGCTCAATTCCTTTCTGACAGATAAGACCTAACTGTCCTTTACTCCCACTCCCACTTCTTTATCTCTTCCATTGCCTGGCGCGCCGTCAGATCCAACTGTAACGGCGTGATGGAGACATAGCCGGCTTTGATGGCGCCGTAATCGGTGCCTTCTTCAAGCACGCCAATCGGGAACTCGCCGCCGATCCAATAATAGGGTTTGCCGCGCGGGTCGATACGGGCGTCCAGTGCATCACGGTAGACACGCAGTCCCTGGCGGGTGATCATAAACCCTTTCAGTTCATCTTCTTTTAGATATGGCACATTGACATTCAAGAACACCCCATCCGGCAGGCCTTTTGCCAATATCTTGGCAGCCACGCGCCATCCGACCTTCGCCGCTGCGCTGTAATCCAATTTGCCGTGGAAATCCGCCGGCGCATGCAGCGAGACCGCCATACTCGGCACACCGCCAATGACCGCCTCCATGGCCGCTGTCACCGTACCGGAATAAGTCACGTCGTGGCCGATGTTCTCGTGCGGATTAATGCCCGATACCACCAAGTCGATCTTCTCCTTGACCACGCCAAGCAGGGCCAGCGCCACGCTGTCGGAGGGCGCGCCATCGGTGGAGAGGGCAGGGGAGCCATCCACAAGGATCTCCTCCCGCACCCGCAGTGGCCGGTCCATCGTCTTGACATGCCCCGATGCCGACCAGTTGTGGTCCGGGGCAAAAACCGTCACACTGCCCAAGGTGCGCATCGCTTGTGCTAGCGCCAGCAGGCCGGGAGCCTGCACTCCGTCGTCATTCGTGACCAGAATATGCATGAGGAAAGCCTCTTGCCAAATTGTACCGCGGATAGAAAGGGGAGGCGGTTTTTATCTATATTGGGGAATAGTAATCTCTCCATATTTGCTGATAGCGTTCAGTTTCTTCATTCCAACGCTCATCACTCCACCCCAATTCTGGCTGGACAATCTTCCTGATTCTCTCCAGTTCGTTCATCCCGCCACACGGCAGGTTTATATTTAACCGCACCCGCCGGGCCAGTAAATCGTCCAGGTGGACGACACCCTCGTTGCGCGCAGCCCAGCGCAATTCCGCCCACAGGGATGGACTGGGCCGGATGGGTTGCAGTTCATCTTTCTGCGCAGCCTCCACCAGGTTGCAGGCCTCCGCGCCGTAGCGTCCCATTAGGCGCAGGCGCAACTCCGGTGGCACATTGTGAAGGCTGGTTTCTACTGGCAGCGGATCGAGGACGCGCTCATCACTCCCCAGCCGTGGATGCTCAGGAAGGACTGGACGCACCGCCCGCAAGGCCTTCTGAGCCATCAGACGGAAGGTGGTCAGCTTGCCACCGCTAACGGTTAGTAGACCGGATTCGTTCCATAACACAAACTCACGTGACTCCTTCGATGGGTCGGCCTTGCCGGTATCCACAACTGCCCGCACTCCTGCCAGGGTGGATTGCACATCTGCCAGTCTCAGACCCAGGGCCGGAAAGGCATGGGTCACGGAGTCCATGAGGTATTCGGATTCGGCCTGGCTGATGCGTAGATCAGTGGATGGGGATGTCGTGTGGTCCACATCGGTGGTGCCCACCAATGTAACGCCCTCCCAGGGCAGGATGTAGACCGGGCGACCATCTGCGGGGTGCAGGAAGGTGACGGCGCGCGTCAGGGGGAGCTTGGACTGCGGAAGGAAAATATGACTTCCACGCAAGACGCGCAGCCGGGCGCGGCCACCGATTTGACTACGGATTTTGTCGGCCCAGGCCCCGGTCGCGCTGACCACAACCCGGGCGTGTACTTCAGTCGTTTTGCCGGGAGGCATTGCCAAATCCTGCACTGCCACACCTGTGACGCGGTTCCTTGTTTTGAGCAAACCTTCCACACGGGCATAATTGAGTGCCAAGGCACCATCCTTTGTCGCCTCCTGGAGGACGCGCAGCACCATACGGGCATCGTCTGTCTGGGCATCGAAATACCGGAAGCCAGATATCAGTTCTGGAGAGGATAGCTGGGGGATAAGGGCACGTAGACCATTGGGGTCATAGGAGGCGTGGTTCCATTTGAGAGCCATGATGTCGTACATTGTCAGACCGACACCGAAAACCCAGCCAGGGGTTTTATCGTCGCGGAAGTTGGTCATCACGAAAGGCAGGGGCGTGACCAGCCCGCGACCTTCTTTGAGCAGGTGCTCGCGCTCGTGGACGGACTCCCAAGTCAGTTTGACTTGGGCATTCTTGAGATAACGCAGACCACCGTGGACGAGTTTGGAGGAACGGCTTGAAGTTCCGGAAGCAAAATCGCCCTGTTCGAACAGGATGGCTTTCAGCCCGGCGCGCGCAGCCTCGCGCAGGATCCCCGCACCTGTGATGCCGCCGCCGATGACAATCAAGTCGAATTCCCCCCTGAGTTGTGACCAAATGCGTTCACGCCAGCCTTGGTACCACATAAATACCTATTCGGTAGAACACAATAAATTCAGTCGTTTTATTGAATATTTGCAGCCTCGTGGAGCCAGCCGACAACTTCTTCCATGGTCGGGAACCGTCCGCTGCAAACTACTTTTTCGTTAATTACGAGGGTCGGCATCACCAGGACCGAAGCATAACGGCCAATCTGACCGGCATCATTTACTTCGGTGATAGTCATTTGCAGTTGCGGAAAGTGCGTTTGGAGTTCCTGTTGGACGGCTGTCACCAATCGGTGGATAGCATAACGTTCGGGAGTTCCGAGACTGAGGATTTTGACATTGATCACGATAATGGTCCTCGGTTTATTGAGCGATCATACCGCCATCCAGCACCAGCGTCTGGCCGGTGACGAATTTGGCCGGGTCGGAGCACAGATACAGTTGCCCCTGCATGAGCAAAGGCCAGTGCAGTGGCCTGTCCAATCCCGGAGGCGTCGCCAGTGACAAGTACGACACTGTCCTCAAAACACCTTTCCATAAAGTCTCCTAAAGACTCTTTTCGAGCAATTTGCCTGGGTTCATCATATCATCCGGATCGAATAATTTTCGGACTGTCTCAAGGCTCAACATCCCGAGCGGACCCTTTTCCGCTGCCAGGTACGGGGCGTGATCCAGTCCGACGCCGTGCTGGTGCGAGATCGTCCCGCCGTGCGAAAGGATGACTTGACTGGCTGCACCTTTGAGAACCTGCCAA
>JBEKVG010000361.1:0-3320 GCA_049514195.1 Anaerolineales bacterium
AGCATGGGCAACCGCGGGGTCATCAGTGCCGGTGATGTGCAGTGGATGACCGCCGGGAGTGGCATTCTCCACCAGGAGATGCCAGAGGGCGACCCGGATGGGCGCATGTATGGTTTTCAACTGTGGGCCAACCTGCCCCGGGCGAATAAAATGATGGAGCCGCGCTACCAGGATGTAAAAAGTGATCAGATCCCCGTCGTGACCCTGGAAGGTGGCGTAAGCGTGCGAGTCATCTGCGGTGAGGTGGCCGGGAGGCGCGGGCCTGTGGAAAACATTGTCATCGACCCACAGTATCTGGATATGACTGTCCCGGCCAAAACCCGTTTTAACTTCCCCACACCGGCCGGGTATACCGTGTTCGCCTATATCATCGATGGCAAGGCTTCTTTCTGTGATGAGCAGGATCCCTTTGTCTACGAACGTGAGGGCAGCAACTATTTCGATACGCAGCACGAGCGCTGGTTGGGCGACCGCAGCCTGATTGTCTTTGAGGACGGCGAGCAAATCCTGGTAAACACGGAGGATTACTCCGTGCGCTTCCTGCTTATCTCCGGGAGGCCGATCCACGAGCCGGTCGCCTGGTACGGCCCCATTGTCATGAATACGCAGAAAGAACTACGCCAGGCCTTTGAAGAACTAGAGAATGGAACGTTTATCGCAAAGAAATGATGGTTTGTAAGGAAAATTTCTACTGCTGCATTTATCAGGAGGCTTATAATAAGCTCCTTTCTGAAGAGGTTATTAGACATGAATCAAAACAGCTCTGAAAATAAAGCCAAAATTGTCTATTTCAGCCATGGCGGGGGGCCCTTGCCAATTCTTGGTGACGCTGGCCACAAGGCGATGGTGGATTTCATGATCCAGCTTCCAAGCCAACTTCCAAAACCGGATGCCATCCTTGTGATCAGCGCCCATTGGGAAGAACGCACAGCAACACTGTTGGGAGCGCAAAACCCTGCAATGTTCTATGATTATTACGGTTTCCCGGATAAAGCCTATGAAATCACGTACCCGGCCCCGGGATGCCCTGAGCTGGCGGATAAAATCGCCGGAACCCTGAAGGAAAATAATATTCCAGCCCGCATCGATTCTCAACGCGGATTTGACCATGGCTTATTTATCCCGCTGAAATTGATGTACCCACAGGCAGATATTCCCTCTCTGCAACTTTCGCTGTTACGCGGTCTGAACCCCAGCGCGCATGTTGCCCTTGGCAAAGCTTTGCGAGGAATAATGGATGAGAATATCCTGGTGGTCGGATCTGGATTCTCATTCCACAACATGGGAGCTTTTATTTGGGAAGGGCCTGGTAGACCTGATCCGGCCAATGATGCCTTTCAAAATTGGCTGATCGAGGTATGCACTGGTCCACTAGCCCAGTCCGAGCGTGAACGGCGCCTGATTGAATGGGAGAAAGCGCCTTCCGCACGCTACTGCCACCCGCGTGAGGAGCATTTGTTGCCACTCCATGTGTGTCTTGGCATGGCAGATAAGCCGGCCAGCCTGATCTTTGATGACAAGATCCTGGGCAAGCGCAGCCTTGCATTTTTGTGGTGATGGGAAAAAAAGGAGAAAAATGGCACAAAACGACGAAACCAAAAGCCCTGCTGAAAAGAAAATCGTGATCCGCAAGAACGGACCCTACATCGTGAGCTGCGGCATACCGCTGACCCATAAAACACAGGTTGTTTCTGAGTATGGGGAACCGTTAACGTGGAAAAAAGAAGAAGCTATTGAGTGCAAGGAAGACTACGCGCTATGCCGCTGCGGCCAGTCTGCCAACAAACCATTCTGCGATGGCACGCATCGCCGGATCGCCTTTGACGGGACCGAGTGGGCTGATACCAGTGCCCGGGAGACCAGTCACGGTGCATTTCCAGCCGGTCGTAAAATCATCGTAGAAAAGGATCCATCGCTCTGTATGAGTTCCGGGTATTGTGGCTTTGCAAATGCCAGCCTGCCTGAGCTGTTAGTACGCACCGACGACACGCAGATCCGTTCGCTTGTTATCGCCATGGTCGAGCGTTGCCCATCCGGTGCGCTGACCTATCGGCTCGAACCCGACCAGACGGCCATTGAGCCAGACCTGCCACAGCAAATTGCAGATACCACCGAAATCACATCGGATGGTCCAATCACCGGTCCACTTTGGGTGACGGGCGGCATCCCGATCGAACGCTCGGATGGGCAACCGTTTGAGACCCGTAACCGCGTCACACTCTGCAACTGTGGGCATTCGGGCAATAAGCCACTCTGCGATGGAACGCATCGAGATATGGCGCAACGTGAGGCCAGACGTCGCAGGATTGTTATCCGGTAGGCGGCGCGTGGCAAATTGAGGGCGGAATTAATCCCCAACCAATGTTCCAAAAATACGGGCGATTGTACAATAGCTGTTTTCAATCCTAAGGCTGTTTTGGCGCATGATTTTGCCGCTGACCGAACTCGCTCAGAGTGCGCAACATATTGATCACATCGTCCCGGCCCAATACGCCCTGGATTTGATCGCCCACCATCACCGGTAATTGGCTGACGCCATCCCGGTCCATTTCTCCGAGGGCATCTATCAGCTCTGCATCGGGACGGATTCGTTTCACTTGTTCGGCCGGTATCATAATCTGAGCAGCGGTTGTGTTCGGCCAATCCGAACGTGGAATCTTCTTTATTTCATGTAATGTCAGCAACCCAGCAAGCCTGCCGTTCTGTTCGACGATCAGGCAGCGGACGCCACTGCCCAGAATATGCTCATCGACCAGTTGCTCCAGCGTGGTTTCAGGACTTACCACCGTACAGTCACGGCGCATTGCATCTGCCACCCGGTGATTGCCCAAAAGATCATGAATGGTTTGTTGCCTGATCTGAGAGCTTGCGGCGCTTTCGAGGAACCAACCGATGAAAGCAATCCAAATACCGTTACCGATATTGCCGGTGAATATCTGCCACACTCCCACCAGGATAAACAGAAAGGCGATGAATCGCCCCAAATTGGCAGCGATTAAGGTGGCCCGGCGCAAGTTGTGCGTGGTCCCCCAGACGATGGCCCGGAAAACCCGCCCGCCATCGAGCGGAAACCCTGGAATGAGGTTAAAGAGAGCCAGCGTGCCGTTGATATAGGCCAGGTATTTGGCCAGGGCCAGCAATGGCGCCAGCCCCCCGACGAGGAGTTGCAACAGGGCAAACAGAGCAGCCAAAGCAAAACTTACCACGGGGCCGGCGATGGCGATCCAGAATTCTGAGATGGCGCTGGGTGGCTCAGCTCCAATTTGGGCAACGCCTCCGAAGATGAAAAGCGTAATGCTGCTTACAGGAATCTTGTACCG
>JBEKVG010000362.1:0-3257 GCA_049514195.1 Anaerolineales bacterium
CCTGTGGACCCCCCTCGAATGTACCTACAATTTCCTCCAGGATATCCGCCAGGGTAACCAAGCCCTGTACTACACCAAATTCATCCACAACTAGCATGAGCTCGCGTTTGCTTTCCCGGAACAATTCAAGGGCGCGCGAGCCGAAGGCAGTCTCCGGAACGTGAATCGGCGGGCGGACCAGTTTCCTAAGTTCACTGCCATTCTTCAAGTCGGCCAGCAACAAATCCTTCGCCTTTATCACACCCAGGATGCTATCCAGACTGTCTTCAGCCACCGGGAAGCGTGAAAAGGGACTTTCCTTGACCTTCCGGCGGATCTCCGCCACAGAATCGTTTACGTCCAGCCAGACGATTTCGTTGCGCGGGGTCATCAAAGCATTCACGCGTTGATCGGAGAGCGAGAAGACACCTTCCACCATATCCTGTTCAGCCTCTTTGAAAACGCCCGCCTGGGTGCCCTCATCCAATTGAACCAGAAGCTCCTCCTCAGTGACAGGTGGTTCTTTGCTCGGTTTGACACCCAATATGCGCAGAACCAAGTCAGAGGATTTTTCCAACAGCCAGACCACGGGGGAAAAGAGCCAGGAAATAGAAGTCATGAAACCGGCAATCCCGGAAGCGACTTTTTCGGCGTTGTGGATGGCGAGTCGTTTTGGAACCAGTTCGCCGACCAACATGGAAAAGAAGGTAATCAGGACAACAACGATGGCCAGGCTGACAGAGTGTGCATAGGAGGCCAATGCAGGGATTTTCTGCATTTGCGCAGCCAGGGAATTTGCAAAAATTGCACCGCCCAACGCTGCCGTAAGGACCCCGATCAGGGTTATTCCAATCTGGACCGTTGGTAAGAATCGATTTGGGTTTTCCGCCAGGTTCAAGGCCTTGCGCGCCTTTGCATCGCCCTCATTAACCAGCTGCTGGAGGCGTGCCTTGCGGCTGGAAAGGATGGCGGTTTCCGACAAGGCGAATAAGCCATTCAGCAGGATAAGAAAAAAAATGATGAGAATTACCAATCCGACATTCATGGCAACCTAAAAGAATTATTTTACCAGAGAGACCAACCAAAGGGTAGCAGACCCGTGGGAGGTTTTCTCCACTTTAGAGTACCTCAATACCTGCCCCGGGTACCACCTCGCCGACCACCCAGGCCGGCTGTTTGAATTCCTGCGCCTGCTTGAGAAACGCCCCCAGTTTTCTGCGGGGGACGGATAGCAGCAAACCGCCGCTGGTCTGCGGGTCAAAAAGCAGCATACGTGTCTCTTCGGAAAACTCCGGCGCGAACCGGACTTGTGGTCCAAAATAGAGCTGATTGTCGAACAACCCACCAGGAAAGGCACCCATTCCGGCATATTTGCGGGCACAAGAGACAAAGGGTACCTTCTCAACGAAGATCCGTACACCGACGCCGGAGGCTTGTGCCATCTCGGAGGCATGCCCAAGCAGGCTGAAACCGGTCACATCCGTACCGGTGCACAGGCCGAATTCCACCGCCAGGTTACCGGCAACTTTGTTCAGCTTTTTCATCCACCCGACAACTTCAGCCATATCTTCTGAGGTGGCTCTTTGCTGCTTCAAGGCTGTCGTCGTCACGCCAAAGCCGAGCGGCTTGGTCAGAATAAGCACATCCCCCGGGCGCGCCCCGCCTTTGGTGAGCATCTTTTTTGGATTCACAAAACCAAGCACTACCAACCCATACTTCGGCTCTTTATCCTGGACGGTATGCCCACCCGCAATGACAATCCCCGCCTCGCGTGCTTTCTCGGCACCGCCGCGTAGGATTTCAGCATTGACCTCCGGCGGCAGATCCGGTATAAGGGCAGCCACGTTCAGAGCCAGGAAAGGCTGGCCACCCATTGCATAAATATCCGAAATGCTGTTAGCCGCGGCGATACTGCCGTAGTCATAAGGGTCGTCCACTACCGGGGTGAAGAAGTCCGTTGTCACCACTAAGGCGCGCCTCGAATCGAGCCTCCAGACAGCGGCATCATCAGGCTTTTCGAGGCCAACCAGCAGGTCCGGATAGTTATGAGGATCAAAGATATTTTCAAGCGGGCGCAGTACCTGCGCCAGCGTTTCCGCATTCAGCTTGGATGCTCAACCTGCGCAATTCGAATAACTGGTCAAACGGATCTGGCGCCCAGTTGGGTGGACATCCGACATGGAACCTCCACAAATGTAGGGATCAGAGGATTTCGGATTTCATCTCCATTATGCCATATTAAACCGTGTTGTGGGAACAGCCTCTATGGGGAAAGTGGCGGAAGCCCAATTCTATTTTAAGAGAAAACCGTATATCTAACAGGAAGTCAGTTGGATCTGGATTCTAGTTCCGATCGGTCACCTATATCTGGCGGTTCGCTGCCCTGACTGTATAAACGGTATGACTGTCGTTTGCATTAGGCAGATTGTTAGTCAGCAGCCCCCAGATGTGGATGGAATCATTGGTTTTAACCTTTATATGCGCCGTACGGGAACCATCCGATACAAACCTTTGTTGATTTCATACCAAATATACAGTCAGGGTCTATAATCACCTTATCTGGGGGCTTATTGTTTGGAAATTGAACAAATAGAACAAATGCTATAAACGGCGTTGCTGTCAAATTGCTGTCAAATGGAACAGCATCGCTGAAAGGCAGGCAGGCAATAGCACTAGTGGTTGGTGGTGAAGGTTCTCCCCTTCGGGGACGATGTCGAGACCTTCGCCACCGACTGTTCGATTCTCATCAACAAAAAAAGGAAACCACGACAACAAAATTCCGGATAAAGCTGTATATGGAAATTCTGGACGATCCGAAGATGGGTCGCCTGCCAAACCACCTGTGGAGGCGTGCCGTAGAGCTTTTCCTGCTTGCGGGCAGGGAAGTGGACGACGGTGCACTACCGCCCGTAGAAGAGATGGTCTGGATACTCCGGCTGTCGGAAGACAAGCTGCTCGAGGATCTCCATGACCTGGCAGAAGTCGGGGTGGTGCATACCTACGCAAGTACCTCAGGTACAGGTACCTGTGAAGCGGAGCCGAAGAAATGGGTGGGGACGAACTTTTCCAAGAGGCAGGCGGCTATTCCGGTTGCGGAACGAGTGCGGAGGTCAAGAGACCGTAACAAATATGTAACGCATCGTTACAGAAATAGTAACGAAGGAGAAGGAATCGACTCTCCTTCTCCTTCTGAATCTGATTCTGATTCTAACTCTGGAGAGGGGGTACTGGGGGAGGAAACACCGCGCACACCTGCAGAAGCCATGCTGCACCCGGAT
>JBEKVG010000363.1:0-3252 GCA_049514195.1 Anaerolineales bacterium
TCAACAGCCTCACATCCGAGGGTGACTTGCAATCTGCGGCTGCCCTGGTGGAACAGGCGCTTGCAACCGCCAACCAGATCGGTGATGCCGATATCCTGGCGCGCGCCCTGAATAATCTGGCGCCTTATTACCAGGCAATTGGCGATGGTACCCGCAGCGTGCAGTTGATGCAACAACAGATTGAGATCAATCAGAGGCAAGGCAACCGTTTGGGCGAAGCGATCGGTCTGCTCAACCTGGGTTACTTTTACCTGTCATTGGGTAAATTTGAAATCGGGCATGGCCTGCTGGAACGCTCCCAGCAGGCTGCCCGTAGCTTGGGTGCGCGTAGTTGCGAGGCGTATGCCCTGCTTAACCTGGGGCTGGCTGAATGGCGGCTGGGACGGCCTCAGGTTGCAGTCCAGACGTTACAGCTCAGCCTGGCCAAGCTGGAAGCCCTTGGGGACCAAAGAGGCCTGGTTGCACGACAGTTTTACCTGGGGCTTGCCTATGAAGAAGTCGGCGACATTTCCGCAGGACTAGCACAATTTGAAGCTGCGTATGCTGCCTTCAAGCAGCTGGGTTCAGTTACCCAGATGGTGGAAGCTCAGGCAGGTCTTGCACGTCTGGCGCTCCGGCGCGGCGATCTGCTTCAGGCAGAGCAAAACGCCTCGCAAATCATTGCCTATCTGGAGCAACATGGACCGCAGGGTTTGGAGCTGCCGATCCTGGTCTATCTTACCTGCGCTAGGGTATTCCAGGCGCTGGGAGACGCTCTAAGGTTACAGTACTCCCTGGAAAAGGGGCGTGGTGAGCTGATGGCCCGCCTTGACCGGATCCGGGAAGCCACTTGGCGGAAGACATTTCTTGAGGCAGTGCCAGAGAACCGCGAGTTGATGGCGTTTGAATCGGCGGAGAGGTAAAATATAGAAGTCCAGTCTAAGATCAGGCTGTTTTTTTAAATGTTTTTATGCCAAGTCATATTTTTTCTCCCGCACATTTCAATCACAAATAGCAAGAATAGGCGAATGACACGAAAAAATTCAATTTCTAAAGGAGGCAGTCCATGAATAAAGAAGTATGTGTTCGAGTACCGTATCATTTCCATGGCATAACTGTGCTTGTGCCACAGCAACGGGAAAATGAAATGGTCGTGATCGATATGGGATCCTTTCTACCCAGAAATCTGCAGACAAGAATGGATAATTTTACATTGATCCGGCATATAGCCAATATTGCTTTGTTTAGAAAGGCGGATTTTGAAAATCGCAAAATTGAACCTTTGAAAACCTTTGATCCACCCATCGAAATCCGTGTCGCTTATAATGTCTATGATGTCATGGAAAGCAAATGCGATATCCAGCAATTGAAACTGGCCTTCTGGGATGGCAGCCAGTGGGTGATCCTCAGTGATGCATCCCATGAATACTATATCTTGCCCCCAAGCACCGGGCAGATCGCCGAAGCCAAAATCTGGTCATGGACAGGAGATCCACCCCTGGCCTGGGGCAAGTAGATAGATAAGTGCTGTTTTCTTAACCCTCGTGTGATGGGTTGTGTACCCCTGCTCACTGGTGATAACGCTTGTGCAATGCTGGAAAGTTGAATAATCCGCTTGCGCCTCTCCTGTATGCGTGCTATAATTTCCTTAAAGTTTTACTTGACTTATTTCCGTCAAGATTACAAGTTGAATTTCTTGAGCCCTTACCCATACCCGTAAAATCGAATATCCAAACAAGCCTGCTCTGGGGGGCTTGTCCTTGCCTCATTTCCACCATTCAACATACACATTGAGAAAGTCCTATGAACATACTTGAACTTGAAAACAAACCCTTGGCCGAATTGCGCGATATCGCTAGGGATTTCAATGTGGTCAACGCCAACCGCCTGAAGAAGGAAGCCCTGATCCTATCTATTTGTCAGGAGGAGGCTGCCAGGCAGGGGATTGACATGCGCGGCGGTATTCTGGAGATCATGAGCGAGGGCATCGGCTTCCTGCGCTCGGCGCGTTACAGCATCAGTGAAGATGATGTCTATGTTTCCCAGGCGCAGCTCCGGCGTTATGAAATGCGCTCTGGTGACCTGGTCATTGGTCACGTCCGCCCGCCACGCGAATCGGAACGGCATTGGGGCTTGATCAAGGTAGAATCTGTCAATGGAATTGACCCCGAGGAGGCCCGCCGTCGTCCCCGCTTCGAAGACCTGACCCCAATCTTCCCCGACCGGCGCTTTGACTTGGAGACCAAGGGCGATATCCTCTCAACCCGCCTGATTAATCTGATCGTCCCGATCGGACGTGGCCAGCGTGGCCTGATTGTCTCGCCGCCCAAGGCTGGGAAAACCACCATTTTAAAACAGATCGCTAATGCCATTTCCACCCAATACCCTGACGTGCACTTGATCGTTGCCCTGATCGGCGAACGTCCTGAGGAAGTGACCGATATGGACCGCTCGGTGGACGCCGAAGTGATTGCTTCAACCTTCGACGAGCCGGTCACCTCGCATGTCCGTACGGCTGAAATTGCCCTCGACCGTGCCAAGCGCCTGACGGAGATCGGCCGGCATGTCGTCATCCTGATGGATTCCATCACCCGCCTGGCGCGGGCTTACAACTTGGTCGTTAACCCCTCCGGGCGCACGCTCTCGGGTGGTATGGACCCCTCGGCCTTGTATCCGCCCAAGCATTTCTTTGGGGCAGCTCGCAACCTGGAAGGAGGCGGTAGCCTCACCATCATTGCCACCTGCCTGGTGGAAACCGGATCCCGCCTGGACGATGTTGTCTATGAAGAGTTTAAGGGTACTGGTAATATGGAATTGATCCTGACGCGCAAGCTCCAGGAGCGCCGTATCTTCCCAGCCGTAGATATCGAACGTTCTTCCACCCGCCGCGAGGATCTGTTGCTTGGCCCGGATATTCTCCAGCGCGTTTGGACCATGCGCCGCATGTACATCCAGATGGTTTCCCCGCCGCCCCAGGGGGCTGGCATGGACTCCTCTGTGGCGACGGAAGCAATCCTGCAGCGTCTCAGCAAGACCAGGAACAATCAGGAATTTCTGGAAACGTTGACAGAAGGATTATAATTATCATATGAGTAAGGAAGCAAGGTCTCCCCGCCTCTTTAATGGTATCGCATGGGGAGTGACCATCTTGATTGTCTTCGGGCTGCTTGGTTTTGGGTATTGGCGTCTTTTTTCACCATCTGTATCCGCTGCGGCACCTGCAGCTACCCTCAGCGGAGAAAAAACCCCTACTGATCTTCCAAGTACAACTAA
>JBEKVG010000364.1:0-3238 GCA_049514195.1 Anaerolineales bacterium
CGCCAAGTAGTTGACCCTGCAAATATCAGAAGGCAAATAACCGAGATCACGGCGGATTTCCGGGCCGTGGCTGACCACATTTCCTTAATTCTTTGGCTTACTCCCCATCTGGGAGTGTACCTTACTCCAAGATGATTTGGGCTTTTTCCATCACGAGGGCATCGCCACCGTCATTATAGTATTTCATCCAGGTGCCCACGCGGGTATAGCCTTCCTGCTCATATAGTTGGATAGCGCCGGTGTTATCCAACCGTACGCACAAACGCAAACGCGCGGTATGCAGGCGTTTTTCACATTCCCGGAGCAAGGCCCGCGCAATGCCTTGGCGACGGTACTCCGGCAGGACACCCAGCGTGGCGATCCAGGCCATACCCTCGCTGCGGCGCGGATCCCCGGCAATGAAGCCGACCATCCGGCCATCAACCACTGCTTTCAGGCGGATTACCTCCGGCCAGGTCAGAACCGCCATCAAGTCCAGCAGGGGCCAGGCATCCTTGGGGAAACAGGCTTGTTCGATATGTCGTAACGGGCCGAGGTCACGCAGGCTGGCAGGCAGGATGTCCATGGCGGGAAGGAGGAAGAGATAAGGTAAAATAAAAAGGAAGAAGTCTCCCGTTATTTTGCGGGAGACTTCTATTTTACCCGTTCCTTATATCTTTTTTCTTGTTACTTATTACTTTTTCCTTATTACTCCTCTTTTCCCTTGACGAAATTGGCCAACATGCTGGTGAACTCCATCGGGAAGATGAACTTGGTGGAGGCACCCTGGCCGACATTCTTGAGGGTCTCGAAGTATTGCAGAGTCATGGTCTTCTGGTCAACAGTCTTGGCGATGGAGAAGATCTTGTCCAGAGCCACCGAGAAACCTTCGGCTTTCAGCACCTGGGCCTGCTTCTGGCCTTCAGCCTCCAGGATGGCCGATTGTTTTCCGCCCTCCGCTTTCAGAATGGCGGCCTGCTTTTCGCCCTCGGCGACGTTGATGGCAGCCTCTCGCGTACCGGTCGATTCCGTCACCACAGCGCGGCGGATACGTTCGGCTGACATCTGCTTGTTCATGGCGTCCTGAACGTCCTTGGGTGGGATAATCTCGCGGATTTCAACATTGGTGACCTTGACACCCCAACGCTCGGTCACCTCATCAAGCTTGGCGCGCAGGGTCTGATTGATGTGTTCACGCTGAGAAAGTACTTCGTCCAGAGGAATGCCACCAATGACGGAACGCAGGGTGGTGGTGGCCATGCCGGCGGCTGAGAGCTCAAAGTTACCGACGCCAACCACACTCAAGGTCGGATCCATCACCTTGTAGTACCATAGAAAGTCGATCGAGATGGGGGCGTTATCCTTGGTGATGGAAACCTGGTGTGGCACTTCGCGGATTTGCTCACGCAAATCCACTTTCACGGGGCGGTCAACGATCGGGATGAGCAGCACCAGGCCGGGTCCTTTGGTCCCAATGCAGCGTCCCAAGCGGAAGACCACCAGGCGCTGGTATTCGTTGACGATTCGGATGGCGTTGGCCAGAAAAAGCACCAGCACCACGACAACGAATGCGACGGCACATAACAAATAGTAGTTTGAACTCATTTGTTCCTCCTTAGAGAACAGATAGTGGTTCGATTACTTTATTGACTGGTCATCGGCTTCGACGACCAGTTTGAATCCTTCACGGCTGATCACACGAATGCGACTCCCGGCTGGAATGGGTTTCTCGCTGCGGGCGCTCCACAACTCGCTGGCCACCTGCACGGAGCCTGTATCGGACACCTCGGTCTTGGCCTGGCCAATCTGGCCGATCAAACTCTTAAGATCCTGCAGCGGACGGGCAAGGTGCGCCTGCATACCCTTGCGAACGGCTAGCCACAGGAAGCCCGCGCTTAGTGCCGAAATAATCACTGCCAGAATTGGATTGACGGCCGGAATCCAACCTTTCCCGGGGAATAGATAGAGCGACCCAACGATCAGAGCCAGGATGCTTAACGCCAGTGCCCATTCGCGCCGGGGTCTCTGGACGGCATAGACGGCATATATGAACGGTACGAGCGCCAAAATTAGAACGATCAATGCCCATACGTTAAAGCCCAATTGGAAGACCTCGTACCCAGCTACGGCCAGCAGGAGCAGCGCGCCTCCTTCCAGAAGGTGTGTGCCGGGCGTCACGAGCGCCATCATCACAAAGATGGAGCCAAACATGAGCAGAAGGTAGGCGATATTTGCATTTAGCAATATGTTCATATGGGAATCCTTTCAGGAGTCACCAAAACCATTATACAACAAGGTTGGATAGATTGTATTAACTTCCTGTTAATACTTACTCTTTCCATAGGTTCCATATCATTCTTATATCCCCAACATGTCTTAGTGATGAGGGAGAGTGTATACCAGGGTTGAGAACTGGAAGGCAGGAGAAAAGCGCATGGAGAAACTACCTCGGCATCGACCCTATCGGCACTTTGAAAATCAGCAGCGAATGTTGATTGATTGCGAACTGAGTGTGTGTCCGCATTGCGGGGCAGAACTGAAGCCACGCCACTCGCGGCACATGCGAGAAAATGTACAGACGCTGAAAGGTCCAGTATGGGTGACGGGGAAAAGTAAGAAGTGTGTGAATCCGCAATGTTTGCACACGGGGGAAAATTATTATGCGAGTGGGGTCTGCCTGATCAGTTTGCCGTTTAGCACCTACGGGCTGGATGTGCTGGCGTATATTGGCTGGCGGCATGAGCATGAGCATAGGCAAATGGGGGAGATCCAAAGCGAACTGAACGGGTGCGGGGTGCTGGTAAATAATCGGAATGTGGGGAAGCTCTACCGGCAGTTTCTGGCGTTATTGGGGGCGCTGCAAGAGCCGACGAAGCGCAAACTGGAGGAGACGGTCAGGCAGCACGGGGGAGTGATCTGGGCCATGGATGCTCTGCAACCGGAAGGCTGTGGGAGCTTGCTGTATGTGTTGTACGAAGTATTGAGCAGCACGCCTGTGGCGGCTATCCAAGTGGAACATGTGAACTCGGCTGAATTGGCAGCCTGGCTGAAGCCCTACCAGGAGTTGTCCTATCCGGTATTGGCGACGCTTTCGGATGGGAAAGATACGATTGCGGCGGCCTTCAAGAGCTGCCGGCCGGAAGCGCCTCACCAGCATTGCCAGATGCATTTTCTGGGCAATCTGGCGGAAGATGTATTGAAAGAAGACGATCAACTGCGCCAAAACCTGCGTAATGATCTAGGCGGCTTACCCACCGTG
>JBEKVG010000365.1:0-3223 GCA_049514195.1 Anaerolineales bacterium
TTACTGCTTCGTTTTTCAAAATACAACGATTCCCTGATGCGCTTTATCTTACGCCAGAACCTGCTGAGCCGTTCCGGCAACTAACCGAGGCCATCGTCAAGGTTTTCCCAGATACACCACCCTATGGTGGAGCTTTCAAGGAAATTATTCCGCATCTCACTATTGCACAGGTAAGCGATCTTCAACAAATGAATGAAATTACAGCCGACTTCCATGAGGCCTCGAAGGATAAGCTACCGATCTATGCTAGAGTAGATACCGTTTCATTGATGGACAATTCAAACGGTTATTGGCAAACACGAGTGCAGTTTTTTCTACGCAATCGTTTTAAAATATAAATCCATTTTACTAATCGAAGGAGGATTTAGAAAATGGTCAAGGGTAAATCTCTCGGATTAGCTCTGGTAATCTGTTGGCTGGTTGCCTGTGCGCCGTCGGCGCAAGCTTTACAGACCGCAACCGCACATACTCAAGCGGCGTGGACACCAACTCCCACACCAACATATACTGCCACGATTACGCCTTCACCTTCTTCAACTCCGACGCTCACGCCTTCATCTACTTCAATTACGACACCACCATCCGGAAACGCCGCCGCCGGTCCTGGCATCTTGGCGGTTAGTAATACTTACCAGTTACCCCCGCAAATATTCGGGGCAATATTAGCTACCAGCCCAGGAAAAATCTGGTTAGGCTCTCCGTTTGGAACCATTGAAGAATTCGACATACAGACTGGTACCTTCGTGAAAAGCATTTCGTTGCCGCATAGTAAAATGGCAGTGGACAACATGAACACGCTCACCAAAATAGAATTTGATGGTCAAAATCTCTGGGCTCTGGGAGGAGGGGCTTCCGAAAATGGCGGTGCAGTATCTCTTTTTGCCATCGACCCTGATAGTGGGACAATTATCCATCAGTGGGATTTAACATCTACTGAATGGCAAAAAAATCACTTTGTATTTTACACCGACGCTAATTTTGGGTTCTCGCCAGGAAAGGTTTGGGTGCAAGGGCATGTGATTGACACGCAGACGTTTGAAGCCAAAGCTGTAAGTACAGGCTTACCTGGTGAACCAATTTATGTCGATGATGGGAAGGGTTGGATGTGGATAACCGGGAGTGTCGCAGAGGACTGTAGCGAATTATCTACAATAGGTATGGGCAGCCAAATGACTTTGGCAGGAGACAGGATGTGGTTTACGGGCGGTTCACTTGCTTCTTCAGGAGGAAAACCAACCTATGATCTTGAAGCATATTCAGCCGACACAGATCAGCTCATGAAGGAAACCAAGCCGCTGGTTATTGTTCCTTGGACGGATGATACTGCAGAGATGAAGATGCTTTTTGCGGGAAATTTCCTGTGGGTCCTGACTACACATGGGGATAAGCGGGGTTATCTCTACCAGTTGGATCCACAGACGGGTGCAACCCTCAATACCCTGGATGTGATCGGCAATCAAAGGGGCAATGGCTTTTCCGACGTGAAAGATATGGCCACAGATGGTGTATATTTGTGGATAACGGAGATGGGCTATTTGCTGCGGATCAAATTGCCATAAAGCAGCGATGGCACTATTTAGAATGAAATTCGCTCCCCCCAGTATATTCAATGATGTGATCGGACCCGTCATGCGCGGACCATCCAGTTCGCATTGCGCCGCCTCGGTACGGATCGGCAGGATTGTCCGGGATTTGATGGATGGGGAGATCAAGGATGTGCTGATCGAATTCGATCCAGATGGCTCGCTGGCCAGCACCCACGCAAGCCAAGGCTCAGATATGGGTCTGTTCGCGGGTTTCCTGGGATGGGAACCCACTGATGAGAGGCTGGTAACCTCCCCAAAGGTGATCCAAGCAACCGGGATCAACGTCAAGATCAAAATCATCCCCATCAACGCCAACCACCCCAACACCTACCAGATAATGGCCAAGAATTCCAGGGATACCCACAGGCTGACGGCCATATCCACAGGCGGAGGGATTATCGAAATAACCGAGATCGATGGCGTCAGGGTTTCAGTGGGGGGTGACTATTACGAAACCTTGATTTTTTTCGGCTCGGACGGGGAGCGGTTGTTGGCATATTTACGCGGGAATATCCCTGCCGATGATATTTCCATCCGGAATGGCGGGAATACCCACTTTGTTGAAATCAAATCCCAAGAATTTTTGGCCCAGGAAACAACCTTCTCATTGCGCTCCCAGTTTGATATCCAATTCATCAAACAAATCGCACCGGTGCTGCCGATTTTGTCATACCGGGAGATGAAAGTCCCATTCATCACCTGCGCCGGGATGCTAGAATATAACCGGGATAAAAATCTTGACCTGTGGGAACTGGCTGTCCAGTATGAACAAGCCAGAGGCGCCATCAGTGCTGAACAGGTGGTCGAAAAAATGACCGGCCTGGTCGAGATCATGCAGAACGCCGTCCAGGCCGGTCTGGCTGGCACACAATATGCCGACCGGATCCTGGGGTATCAATCCGGCAATTTTCAGACCCAAATGGAAAATCGTCACTTGATTGATGCAGGGGTGTTGAACCAGATCATCCTGGATACAACGGCCTTAATGGAATCGAAGAGCGCCATGGGACTGATCGTTGCGGCACCCACGGCCGGAGCCTGCGCCGGACTGCCGGGCGCCGCCATTGGAGCGGCCGAGGCGCTGGGTCTTTCCAGGAAAGAGATGACGCGTGCCATGCTCGCCGGTGCAATAATCGGCGTTTATATTGCTGCTCACGCGACTTTTGCTGCGGAGGTCGGCGGATGCCAGGCCGAATGCGGGTCTGGATCGGGAATGGCGGCGGCTGCCCTGGTGACTCTGGCGGGTGGTACGACCCAGCAGGCTGTCAATGCAGCCTCCATGGCACTCCAGAATATTCTTGGGTTGGTCTGTGACCCAGTTGCCAACCGGGTAGAGGTACCCTGCCTGGGTAAAAACGTTCTGGCGGCCAGTAATGCCCTGGCGTGTGCCAATATGGCCCTGGCCAATTATGACCCGGTCATCCCCCTGGATGAAGTGATTCAAAGCATGGACAAAGTCGGCAGGATGCTCCCTGCCGCTTTGCGCTGTACGGCGATGGGAGGCCTGTCGATTACAAAGACATCCATGGAAGTCGAAAAACGATTGTCGGAAAAGAACCTCTAATGCGACAGTCACCTTTAATTTGCAACGCACTTGACAAGTGCGTCGTACATGATTGCCTCAGATATCCCGATAG
>JBEKVG010000366.1:0-3217 GCA_049514195.1 Anaerolineales bacterium
CCAGAGATCCGCCGGCTCATCATGGTAGACCGCTGACCGTAGCAGTAATAGAATCCGCAGATTATCAGGATGGAGATGACCGGATGTTTCGATTAGCATGCGTAATTGTTCGATGGTAGCCAGGGAACGACTTTCTTCCATGGAAGGCCGCACATCGCTGTCTGAAGCCGGCAGGCTTTCGCTGCGCAATTGCGTGACCAGCCACATGCGCCAGATACGCTCGATCTCCCCCTCAGCTTCGTATTGCATGCGGAGTTCGCTTCCCCCCATCTCAATCGCCATGCGTTGCACTGTCTGGTTGGCAAAGGCATAGTAGGTGGTGCCCGCTGTACGATAGCAATCGAGTAGTTCAAAATCAACCAGGCGCTCAAGTATTTTCACCACTTGGTCGCGGTCAAGTTGCTTTGGTGCAATCTTATTTACTTCAACCCAGCGGTCCGTATCTGGCCCAACCATCGAGATCAGGGCATTCTTGGTGAGGTCAGGCTCGGCTGCAAAATCCCATTCCAGCGTGTCAGCCGTAGTCCGGGCCAGGATACCGTCGGCTCTACCCGCATTGTTGTAGAGATCTGGTTCAATGATTGCCTTCTTGAGTGAAACCGATTCGCGATACAGCCAGTCGCAAACAATCTGTAGCTGGCTTGAGTCGACCGGCTGGCTTTTATCTGCCTGGCGGTCCTCACCGCCGCGTCCGACTTCTTCATACAGCTTGGCTAAGTCTTCGGGGATAATACTTTTGGATAAGTTGTACTCCATCTGCTTGACTGGGAATCGGTTGGTAATAAGGGGAGTGTTTATAACTTCGACTACCTGGTCGGTGTGCAGTGGTCCTATCGCGATCCGTGGCGCAACCAGATCGGGGATTTTTTCTTGCCATAGTTCTAGCGCGTCGCGCCAGTCATCATGTACCACCAGGATAACGCGCACGATTTCAAGCTGGTCGAGTAGATCCACCAACATATCGCGGACCTTCTCTTTTTGCTCGGGCGGAAAACGTAACGCCCGTTCGAATTGATCTAGCACCAGGATGATGCTGTTCACGCCGCACCGCAGACAGCCACTAATAGCATCCTCCAATACCTTTCGAGGGTTATCTGAGCCCTCAAAAGGCAGGTATATGTGCAGGCGGCTGGCCAAGAGACTCGAACGGATCTCGCTGGCCAGGTCATCGTACTCGGAGATGACAAGCACCAAAGTATCACCGCTGTCGAGTCGGGAACATACCCCGGCTTCCATCAATGATGTCAGCCCAATGCGATCCGGTCCGTGGACGACAGTAAGCTTCTGTTCACTGATTGCGTGTTCGATGGATTGGATTTCGCAATCTCTTCCCTTGAAGAACTCAGCATCTTCGCGTCTAAAGGGCTTCAGGTACTTGTAGGGCTTGCTCAATAATTCCTGGAATTGTTCATTTGGCCAAAATAGCATGCCATCCCGGGTATTCATGAACAGCACAGGAATTGACCACTGCCAGCTACTTTGTTCATAAATGGCGGCGCGTGCCCGGTTTACAGCCAGGTCAATGCAGCCATGCTTGAACAACTCGGAGAAAAACTTGCATGCGAAGGCGCGTGCGACAGGGTCTTCAATGCTCTCCTGCATACATATCACCGCCGGGCAACCAGCTTCGACCAGCTTCGGGCCAAAGCCAAGCAGGGCTTCGCGGGTATTCTCTTTGATGGCTGTATGGCAGGCGGAAAGGAAGATCAGCCGAGGCAGGCGCTTCTTTTGAATAGTGCGATTGAGGCGCTCCATAAATGTATCCAACGCCACTATGTCGGGGGAACCATCAGCTTTATCGAAGATCAGAAAGGCTTTGCCAGTTTCTCCTACTGTTTTCTCTCCTCCGGCCTGAGTTGGTGGCTTCCAGAAACCATGCCCGCTGAAGTAAAGGATATCAAAGGCCTGTTCTACCTCTTCCAGGCACGTGAGCACAGCCTCGAGGGTAACTGGTTTGGGGGTTTCTACCGACGTCACGTTAGCGGGGTATGCTGTGAAGGCAGCATTAATTTTTTCTCGCTCGAGCGCCTCGTCGAAGTGGAGCGGATCCGTCTCCGGAAATGGGTTGGCGAGTACGAGCAGCGCCCGTAAACACCCTCTAGTTTTGGGTGTCACCTCGGCATTACTGGTCTTCAGCAGGCGCGAGAAGACAAAAGATGGCTCAATGGCCAAGGGGGAGAGTTGATTGAGTTGCGGGAAATACATTCGTTCCCAGGGGATAGTGTGAATGCCGGGTATATCCGGGTCAATATTTAAGGTAATACGTACACCCCGCTCGCCCGCTTCGCCAACCAATTGAAAGAATTTATCGCGTATCGCTTGGGGAAATAGGAAACTAAAAAGGGTCTGTCCAAATTCCTTATGATCCAGCATCTCATCTTGTTTGAGATAAATATACTTCTCCTGGAGCAACTGCAAGTCCAGGGTTCCCGTAGCGATAGGCATGTCAATGGCCCGCAACAAGTTCAGATTGCAAGGGAGATCATTCCCGCGCCACTTCACCTCGAGAGTAACTGCATCTGGAAGGAAAGGTTCCATTCGATTGGCCTCTGTAATTTAAAAAAACAAATCCACTATTAGATCAGCTTGGTTAGAGTTTCCAATGAATGATGTAACTCCGGTGCTATGAAGCCTGAAACTCGACACTCATAGCATAGCACGATAAATTAATATAATCAAGCTAACCTACGTCAGTATGTAGGGCCTCAGGGCTATAAGTAAGGGAGGTTTTAGATTATTTTCTTGAGAGATCTGTGGTTCCATGGCCTCGAAATGTTCCTCGAGATTTGCCTGAAAGGCTGTCTTTGTCTGCCCTAGGGCAGACAAAGACAGCCTTTCAGGCAATGGTAGACGTGTCTGGTCAAAGCAGCACAAGCAAAAGGCATGGCTTAATACCAGGCTCGACCCACAGCCATCTTGCGTTTGTAAAGATCCTTGTATGAATTATCGCCAGGATCAAATCAGACCATTGGGGCAAAAAAGCAAGCCAGGAAAGTTTCTGACATGACCCTGGATGAGATGGAAGCTCTCTGGCAGGAAGCAAAGACGGAAAAGCGAACCATTCAATCGCCAGACTCTTGAATTCCCTTTTCTCTCGTGATATGATGTGAATTCATACACAATATTGGTATTGTTGCATATTTACCGATAGTGGTTGGCAGAAGCGGCTCTTTTCTCCCAGCTCGCATCCTTCCGCAGGACGGTAATATCTGGTGGG
>JBEKVG010000367.1:0-3216 GCA_049514195.1 Anaerolineales bacterium
ATTCCAACAGGAGTAAATTGAATAAATTGAATAAAGAAGTGCGGCTATTCTCTAGGCATACGTTAATTGCCCTGACCGTTGCGATGGTACCAGCCAGGCCCGTTCAGATTTTGCAGCAGAGAAAAAGTGGAAATATCTGGTCGGGATGTGAGGAGAGCATTGGCTTATGAAATCGTTAGTATCATTTTGGCGGTCTGTGCTGGGAACAACTATCGTGATCTTTGTAATTGGTATGTGGCGACTGAACCTGGTTTCAAGAGGCAGCATTTCGCTATTGCATTCAAATTGGACTTATGTCTGGGCAATCCCATTCGGAGTAGTTCTGTTTCTCTTCGGAATTTCGTGGACAAGGCCGGGTGTTAGTTGGTTTAGCTCGTTTCTTACGACAACTGACCGGCCGGTTGGTTTTCTAAGTGTGCTTTGCGGCATCGCCTTTGTCGTTTCCCTACCAGTGCTTTCCGTTTTGGTCTTTTATCCCAATTATGCCTCTCTTATCCATCATTTGAGAGACCCGCTCGCCATAGCACTCCGTAATTTTTCCAGCGCTATCCAATTCATTTCTGTCCGTGTACTGTTGTTCTGGGGATCTGTGCTTTTCGGGATGATCTGCTCGAAAATAGCCTGGAGGAAGTTGTCCTGGTTTTCAGCGCTCATCCTGTCCACCCTGGCAAACGCGATGGTATATTGCCTTGTCGTCGATTTTTCTGGGGTGAATAATTATCCTTTTTCCCTTGGGTGGTCTGAGATCAGTCGTTATTATGGTGCCTCCCTCTTTTTTGCAAAACGCATTTACGGTCAGCAATTTCCCTTACCTGCTCTTCACCCAACCTGGCATTTGTTGTTGACGGTTCCCTACATCTTTGGCAATCTTCCGATCTGGGTTCACCGTCTCTGGCAGGCCTGCCTGCAATTCGCTTTGACTCTTGTGACCGGGATTGTTTTCACACGCCGACTGGGGATACGCAGGTGGTTCGTTTTCTGGGGTATTGCTCTCTGGGCGTTCCTCTTCCTGCAACAGGACCTCATTACGTTCAGCCTGTTGCCGGCGGCTATTATTGTCTTGGGATGGGTGGAGTCGCGTCGATTCTGGCGCACCACGCTCATGGTCTTGCTCGCCTCCGTCTGGGCAGGGTTAAGCAGACTCAACTGGTTCCCAGTCCCTGGCATGCTTGCAGGAGTGCTGTACCTGCTCGAAATCCCTTACCGGGATTCGAAATCGTGGGCGCATTATCTCTGGAAACCGGTCACCTGGCTGCTGGGTGGAACTCTCCTTGCGTTTGGCGTCAATTCACTGTACAACGTGTTATCAGGTAATGCCATCAAAGGGGGACAATTTGCCTCCAGCCTGACCTCTAACCTGCTCTGGTATCGTCTTCTGCCAAACGCCACTTACCCGATTGGAATACTCCTGGCGGCATGCCTTGCGTCCGCTCCGCTGATTCTGATTGTTTTTTTCACTCTGTGCCGGTATCACCAAACATTTCATCCCTTGCGTCTGGCAGGCATATTTACCGCGACAGGTATCTTGTTGGTAGGTGGGTTGGTAGTCAGCATCAAGATCGGCGGTGGCTCAGATTTACACAACCTGGATGCATATTTTGTGATGTTAATGCTGATCGGCGGATATTTCTATTTTCGTCGTTGGACGCCGGAAATTCCCATAAATTTGCCTGTCTCGGAAAATTTCCCGGTGCTGGCACTGGTGATTATCCTTCCTATCTGGTTTATCCTCCAGACGGGAGGGACATTGTTCACTTGGAACCATGTCAAGGCTAATAATACAGTAGAGATCGTCCGTGCCCGGACGCAACAGATTGCACAGGCTGGGGGTGAAGTCCTATTCATCTCCCAGCGACAATTGCAGGCCTTAAAGGAAGTAGATGTGCCTCTCATCCCGGCCTATGAACAGGACTATTTGATGGAAATGGTAATGTCTCATAACCAGGCTTATCTTCATCAATTCCAAAGTGATCTTCGCCAACACCGGTTCGCGATGATCGTGGTTGGACCCCAATATGATCACTTATATAAGCGCGATCACGGCTTCTCTGAAGAGAACAACCTGTGGGTGCTGGATGTGTCACAACCTCTTTTATGTTACTATCAAATGGCTAATTCTCCGGGTATGGAGCCCGATGTGGCTTTATACATTCCCAGCAGCCAGCCGTGCAAGTAAGTGTGGCATGATTTTTTCAGGAATGCCATTAACGATAAAGGATTTGTACCATGATGCCGATCGAAAAAACCTCCAATAAATCAATTGCCTCTTTCTGGGGTAACGTGAAAGGGCGCTGGATCCTATTTGTACATAGGATGCCATATGTGGATATTCTCATTGTTCTTATAGGGACGCTGCTGGCGCTTTTCCTACGCTACAGCCTCAGGACGTTCGAATCGCAAGATTATCTGAATTTTCACCGTGCTTGGTACACCATTATCAAAAACCAGGGATTCGCTGCCTTTGGAAAAGGCTTTTCGAACTACACGCCGCTGTGGTTATACCTGTTATATGCTGTATCCGTAATCTTGCCAAAAGTGGCGACCGTCACCGCAGTCAAGCTGCCTTCCGTTGTTTGTGATTTCATTTGTGCCTGGTATGTATTCCGGATTGTTCGTTTGAAATATAAGGAAGGCCCCATCCCGCTATTTGCCTTTTTGGCCATTTTGTTCGCCCCCACCGTCATTCTTAATAGTGCTGCCTGGGATCAGATCGAAAGCCTTTATACGGCAGCCCTGGTTGCATTTCTCTATTATGTGTTGAAAAAGCAGAACTGGCTTGCCTGCATTGCCTTTGGTATTGCGTTTTCCACAAAGCTTCAATCGATTTATTTGGCCCCCCTGTTGGTTGTATTATTTCTGAAGAAGGAAATTTCCTGGAAGCACTTGTTGGTTATCCCGGCCGTTTACCTCATTTCCATCATTCCAGCCTGGATAGCTGGACGGCCCTTGGGGCAATTGTTGACCATCTATTTTGGCCAGGTGAATGACTATACCGGCTTGGTCCACAATGCTCCAAATATGTATACCTGGCTGCCCGCGAATATGAATGTGTTGTTGTACCCGGGTGGAGTTATTTTTGCAGTCAGTATTTGCCTTATCTATGTGGCGATGGTTCTCAAAAGCCGCGTCCGTCTTTCAAAACACCTCATCATTCAACTGGCCTTCCTATCCGCTCTACTTGTGCCGTATTTTCTCCCCAAGACCCATGACCGCTAT
>JBEKVG010000368.1:0-3170 GCA_049514195.1 Anaerolineales bacterium
GGTTCCGAAGAAGCCGATCAGCCCTGTCACCAAACCCTTGCCGGTCGTGACGACCCCCTCGACCAAGGTGGGCAGCAGCAGGCTGTTGTAAGCCGTCCAGACCAGGTTGGCTCCCAGCATCAGCATGCTCATTCCGAGCAGGAATCCGATCGAGCGTTTAGCAGGAGTAATAGAGTTGTTTATCATCGAAAACTCTTTAGCACAAAGGTCACCAAGTGGCACGAAGGGACAGACCACAAAGGGCTTTAGGCTCTTTGTGATCCTTTGTGTCTGTTGTGTTTAGCGATCTTTTACATCATGATCTTCTGCAGCTTCATCAGGTCTTCCATGGCTCCCTTGACCTGGATCTTGCGCTGCATGTAGGCGGCGGTGCCGTTGATCTTCTTGTCCATGATGCCGGCCAGGATATTGGTGGCCATCGTGACCAGAATATCGGGCTTTTCGACAGCTTCCTGAGTCAAGGTGGCTTGCTTCCCATCGACCGCTCTGATCAGCCAGTTCTCATTCGTGTCAGTGAACTTGAACTGCAGGGTTTTGGTAAAGCCTTTCAGGCTGGCCTGCACGGTGGGATTGGCGAAGCGGTCGACCATTTTTTGAAGATACAGTTGAATGTCTGCCATATTAATTTCTCCTTTTTGTTTGATAATGAAGATTGGGGACGAGAATTGGGGATTGTCAGATTTGAATCAGAGAGTTTCCTTTTTGGACTGACTCGTACGCTCTCTCGATCACTTTGATGGCATAACAGCAGTCGAGCGGGTTAACGGTAGGGGGACGATTTTCAGCTAAGGTGCGGACAAAGTCCTTGACCTCCTCCACAATGGAAAAGTAGTGCCAGCCCATTGGGTCATATTCCGGGCCCTCGACAGGTGTACCGTCAAAGTCAACCGGCTCGTTGTAGAATTTGACCGGTGGGTTCATAAGCTGATCAACGATCAACGAGCCGGTCGTGCCATACACCTCCAACCTTTCGCTGTGTGGGATCTCGGCGGTGAAAGTAAAACTGGAGAGGAAATCCGCCCCGCAAGCCAGCTTGCCACGCACATCCGCGTTGTCTTCCACTTCGCTGTTCACGTTGTAGATCTGTGAGGTGAAAGCAACTAGCTGTTTAACCTCACCGAACAACCACTTGAGCAGGTAAAAAGTATGCGCGCCAGAGTCGATCAGCGCTCCGCCGCCCTCGAGGCGTTTCTTTCCCCAAAAGTCCTCGCTTGATAGACGCACACGCTCGTTGGCGGGCAGGAAGGTACGCACCAGAGTGATCTCGCCTAGCTTCCCAGAGCGGATGATCTTTTCCGTCTCCACATACGCACGGATGAATCGGGTGTTCTCTGCCACACCGAAGTGAATACCGCCCCGTTTTGCTGCCTCATAGATTTCCATGGATTGCTGGAATGTCAATGCTATCGGCTTCTCAAGCAGGAGGTGTTTTTTTGCTGCAATGGTCTCCATAGCTACTTGATAGTGCAGGTGATGAGGTAGCAGGATCTCCACCAGGTCAATTTCGGGGTCAGCCAGGAGTTCATGATAGTCACTCACACTGCGGGCATCAAACAATGCTGCCACATTCTCGGCGTTCTCGCGGTTGGTGTCGCAGACGGCCTTCACCTGTACCAGGTCGGGGACTTCTTGGAACCCAGCCGCGTGGATGGGGGCAATCAGTCCCGCCCCGAGAATGGCAACACGCAGCTTATTTATTGACATGAATAACCACCTCTTTACACTACGTTAAAATTTCTTCTCGATGATGTCCACCGGTAATGTGCTCAGTTTCTCTGGCGTGTCAGCCGTGACCAGGAAGGTTTCCTCGTCGCCGATCATCACGCCTTCCTCGCTGGGCGAGTACAACTCGATGTTCAGCACCATGCCCGGCTGGAGCAGGGTTGGGTCATCGGACATGATCCAGCGCTCCTCCACCTGCAGACCGAGGCTGTGACCGACGTGCAGGTACATCGGATCGATGCCCATTTTGGCGTACAGTTCCGCCGCGTACGCGTGCACATCAGAGAAGGTCTTGCCAGGGCGCAGAGCCTTACCCATCTCGGCAACGATCCAGCAGAGTTTTCTGTGCAGCTCCTTGAGCGGCTCTGGCACTGTACCGGTGTAGACCAGGCGGCGGTTATCAGAGACATATCCCTGGTAGACGGCGCCCAGGTCGAGGGTCACGATCTGGTCTGGCTCGAGTGGCTCGTCGAGGGCGATCTCCGGGTTGGCCGTCCCAAAGGCAACGGTGACGTGGTCCACGCCATCCGCCCCGTTCTGGAGCATGCGCTGCTTGGCCTCCCGGATCAGTTCCAGGCGTCCCATACCGAGGCGCAGGTTCTGAGCCAGCTCTATGACAGTCTGATCGATGATCTGGGTGCTTTGGCGGATCAACGCAATTTCTACCGGAGATTTGACCAGGCGCAATTGATAGAACAGGTCGTCGATGACTTGGATATCTGCCGGCTGGGCATGCTCTTCCAGTAACCGGAGGGCGTAATAGGGGAAAGTTGACTCGACCCCGACCGTGCAGTCGGGTTTGAGTTTTTCTTCGATTAGAGCGGAAAGGTCGTCGGCTGCCATCTGGGCGGTAAAGGACATATGCACGTCATCTGTGCCATAATCGATGCCCATCGCTGCCGGTCCCCAGCACAGCAGAACGATCTGCCCATCCATGCCGACATAAACGAAATAGGGGTCCATGTTGTGCAGGGCATGGATGATCGGGTTGCCGCTGCCGGGCAAGCAGGGGTAACCGGTGGTGTAGAAGACGTTTTCCGGCGTGGACAGGAAGAGGCCATCCAGCTTGTGCTCTTTCATCAGGGTGACCAGGCGGGTAGGGTCGAAACCGACGGGTTTAAAGGAAACTTCAGACATGGAATTCTCCTCTCATGCAGTGGTCGAGGCGGGATCATCCCGGCCCCGCCGACGGAAGATCACTCCTAAAGGCTCACAGGTTGCCTGGTCTCGATCGACCGGGCAACCGCCTCGGCTGCCTTAAGGGCGTAAAGTGCGTCCGTTGGATCAACACGCGGCAGGCGGTCTTCGATAACAGCATGCACGAAGTCGCCGACCTCGGCGATCATCGAATTGAACTTCCAGGCCATTGGGTCGAACGGGACGTCTTCGACAACCGTGCCATCGATGTCGTTGGAACCCAAGTAATATTTGACCACCGGGTTCGCCAG
>JBEKVG010000369.1:0-3167 GCA_049514195.1 Anaerolineales bacterium
GAGGATGCTTCTGCCAACCACCAATGCAACGTTGAATGCTCGTAAAGCTCCTCATCCTCCGAATATTTATATTGACCTGACCTCTGTTTACTCGTACAATACTTGCATGAGTCCAGAAAGCCATTACCAGACTGGTTTCTTTCGACCGGATCACGATCCGCCATGCGCGGCAGATGTAACTCTAGTTCACGGTGATTTTTCATATGTTAACACTTAACTTATTTCTTTAATAAATGTATTTTGAACCCGGAGAGAAAATGTATTTACCTTACCCTTCCAAACGCGCCCCAGCTTTTGCCGATATTCCAGATGAAAAGTGGAACGACTGGCGCTGGCAGTTGAGCCACCGCTTGAATTCGGCGGAAGAAATCGAAAAGGTCATCCCCCTGAGCAAATCGGAACGCAAAGCACTCAGCGCCGACCGGCTCTTCCGTGTGGACATTACCCCTTACTTTATCTCCCTGATTGACCCGGATGATCCCGACGATCCCATTCGCAAACAGGTCATCCCGACCGATTGTGAAATGATCCCCTTCACGGCCGAGATGGAAGACTCGCTTGCTGAGGATAAGCACTCGCCCGTACCGGGCTTGGTCCATCGCTACCCCGACAGGGTGTTGATGCTCGTCACCACGCAGTGCGCATCCTACTGCCGCTACTGCACGCGCGCCCGCATCGTTGGCGACCCGACTGCCCAGTTTTCGCGCCAGGAGTTCGACCTGCAGATCGAATACCTGAGGCGCACTCCTCAGGTGCGGGATGTGCTGCTCTCGGGCGGTGATCCACTCGTGCTGGCTCCGAAGATCTTGGAGGAGATCCTGACCCGGCTGCGTGAGATCCCGCATATCGAGATTGTCCGTATCGGTTCACGCGTCCCGGTCTTTATGCCCCAGCGCGTTACCGATGATCTATGTGACATGCTGCAGAAATTCCACCCTCTATGGCTGAATATCCATGTTAATCATTCCCATGAGATCACTAAGGAACTGGCTGAAGCCTGTGACAAGCTCACCCGCGCCGGCATCCCGCTTGGCAACCAATCCGTCCTGCTGGCAGGCGTCAATGACAATGTCCACATCCAACGTCAGTTAGTGCAGGACCTGGTACGCATCCGGGTGCGCCCGTACTACCTTTACCAGTGCGATCTGGTGCATGGTGCCGGTCACTTCCGTACCCCGGTCGCTAAGGGCATCGAGATCATGGAAGGACTGCGCGGGCATACCTCTGGCTTTGCCGTGCCGCAATACATCGTGGATGCCCCCGGAGGCGGCGGCAAGATCCCGGTCATGCCTAACTACCTGCTCAGCATGTCGGACCACAAGATCATCCTGCGCAACTTTGAGGGCTACATCACCACCTACGAGGAGCCGACCGATTACACCCCTGCCATGGCTGCCAAATACAAAGGCCCGAAGCGCCTTGAACCGGGGCAGGAAGGTCTGACTGCCCTGCTGGACGGCGAGCAAATGTTCATTAAGCCTGAAGGCTTCGATGAGACCCATGACCGGCACGGCAGCCAACATCGTCTCAAGGACGCTGCCAAATGGAAGCCGCTCGGCATCGGGTCGGGCGAAGAGAAGGGTTAATGGATGGATTGAAATAGAGAAAAGAGCCGGGAGCAAATGCCTGGCTCTTTTGCATCTTTCATTACTCCTCCTCCCGGTTCTTTTGCCAGTACTGGCGATCGGCAGGATCGTTGGCATCCAGCCAACCCGGATGGACTTCCGGGCGAAGACAATAACCGTTTTTCTTCCACAGGTCAGCGGCCAGGCGGGCGGGATCGGTACGCAGGCCCTGACGGACAAAGTATTCGCATACACGTGCGATATCGCGGCTGAAGATTTGATAAGCGTTGCGGTGGCTGCCGGGAGAGACAACCTGTGGAAAATCGATCAGGGTAATCTCTCCTTCCCAATAGAGCACATTGTAAGCCGAAAGGTCGCCGTGGACGATTCCATTAGTCAGCATGACCTCAACGTTACGGAGGAGACGCTCATAGAGCTGTCTAACCTCCCGCTGGTTCAGTGCGACGGTGTTGAGGGTCGGCGCAGCGGAGGTTTCGTCGCCAATATAACCCATCAGGATGGCGTTTTCGCTCATTTCATATGGTTGTGGTACGTCTGCATCGGCCGCATATAAGGTCCTCAGGGACTGGAATTCGTATGCGATCCAGGATTGGTGGCGGATCTGCTCACCGTACACGCTGCGTTTGTGCTGAGCCTTTAACATACCCAGGTCGATGATGCGATTACCGTTTTCGTCCAGGATTGCGCGGTCGAGACGGTAGAGCTGGTCATTTTTTAGGTTACGCAGCATGCGCGGCCTGAAGACTTTGGCCGCAATGAGGGGAGCCTTGACCTGTTCCCCGGAATGGCACAGATAGACCGAAGCCTCCTTGCCAGACTTGACCTTGCAAAGGACATCCGAGATCCACCTCTGCTCAAAGAAATAACCGAGTGAATCGAGAAGCCAGCCTTCTTCAAAACGAGCTGGTTTGTAGGTGAATGAATATGTCTGGCGGGCATCGTCTTGCCTCTGTATAAATTGCTGAACTGCCTGGGGATCCAGCTTTGGCTTATTAGTTTGAGGGTGGTGAATTTCCTCAAATTGTCCTTCGTCGTCCAATTCATCGTAATATTTTGATAGATTGTCCATAATGAGACTCAACAACAAAAAACCAAAGTACCCGGAACGGGCACGGAAAAACCCCTTACCTGTGGCCTTTGACGAATCAAAAGCCGCAGGCAGCACGCCTGCGGCTAATTCTGACTTGGTGTGATAGGATCAGATACTCATATCCACAGGAGGCGCGCTTAAAATAAACATTTTTCCCCATTTGTTTTCCGACATGTTGTTCGAGCCTCCTTTCGTGAACGGTTTATTTATTTACAAGAGAGTCTAACATTGCTTTTGTAACACGTCAAGCAAACAGCTCATATGATCAGTCCCCTTCGTGCATAACCTGCCTACTCCACTTACCTCCCTGCCTTCTCTGCTGCTTCAAACCCGGCTTCCAGTGCCTTGCGGTTCATCTCCTCTGTGCCGCGCGGTGCCCGGGCGGCCATGGCTTTTTCAATGGCACGCCGTGAGACCACGCCGGTCAACCCAACCAGCACGCCTAGTGCCACCGCATTGGCCGTGATGGTTCTCCCAGTCGTTTCGAAGGC
>JBEKVG010000370.1:0-3166 GCA_049514195.1 Anaerolineales bacterium
TCCAGAACGTATTCGCACAGGAAGTTCATGGCTTCGCGATTGCGCTTGATGGCCTCCACGGCGCTCTTGCTGGCATCCGTCTCGGTGCCTTCGCGCCCGCCCCAGAAAACGTACACTTTTGCCCCAAATTCCGCCCCCAGGTCGATCGCACGTATAGTTTTCTGCAAAGCATAGGCGCGTACTTTCGGGTCGTTGGATGTGAATGCGCCATCCTTAAAAATTGGGTCATAAAAGAGGTTGGTGGTGGCCATTGGGACGACCAGGCCGGTATCCGCCAGGGCTTTGCGAAAGTCCTTCTTGATGGCTTCGGTTTCGGCGGGAGTGGCGTCGATCGGGACCAGGTCGTTGTCATGGAAGTTGACGCCGTACGCGCCGACTTCGCCTAACAGGTAAACCAATTCGGCCGGCGTCTTGGAGGCGCGCACGGCTGCGCCAAAGGGATCCCGGCCGGCATTCCCCACCGTCCACAGGCCAAAGGTAAATTTATGCTCGGGTTTGGGTTCGTAAGAAGTTGTCATGCGTTCCATCCTTTCATTAATTTGTAATTCGTTCAACAGTTAATCAAGGGACCAGGCAGGCAACGCGTACCTTATGACCTGACGGCTTGTTTTAACGATGCTGTTTAAAGTAGACATCAGCGTAGACTGCCGCAACCAGGATGATCGCTTTCACAACATACTGCCAGGCGGGCTGCACATTCAGCATTTGCAGGCCGGTAGTAAGACTGGCAATAATGAGGGCGCCGATGAGGGCGCCCGGAATGGTGCCGACACCGCCCAAGGGGGAGGTGCCACCCAGGATGCAGGCGGCAATGGCATCCAGTTCATAGCCGGTACCGGCCGCGATCGTGCCGTAACCGACATAGGAAGCCAGCACCACGCCAGCCACGCCGCACAGGAAGCCCATCAGGACAAAAACCCTGAATAATACGCTGGTGATGTTAATACCAGAGAGACGGGCAGCTTCCCGGTTGCCGCCAATTGCATAGGCATACCGGCCGAAGCGGGTATTGTTAGCAACATAGATCATAATCATCGCTACAACCGCAAGCAGGATCACCGGGGCTGGGATGCCCTTGTAAGCATTGACGCTTAGAACATACGCAAGGATCAATACCGCCGGGATGACCACCCCCAGCAAATCCGTATAGAACGGACGCAGCGCGAAACCATACTTCTGGTTGCCACGCCGGCTGCTTAACATATTCCATACAAGTAGCACTACAATTACCACAAATATCCCCCATCCCCAGACAGGTGGGACGTACCCCTGGGCAATATCAGAGAATACCGCTTGATGAGCTGCAATGGTTTTACCGGCGGTAACCAGCAGGATCAAGCCGTTGAACAGCCACATGCCTGCCAGGGTTACAATGAAGGCCGGCAACCCAAGAAAAGCAATGATATAGCCTTGGATTACACCAGCCGTCAGGCCGACCACCAAGCCGCCAATGACGGAGAGCACGGCCGAAAGGAAAGGATTATTGGGAAAGTATTTGAACCAGACATAGTATTGCAAATACGCGCAAACCACGGAGACAAAACCGGCCAGCTTCCCCACCGACAGGTCGATGCACCCGGTGACGATCACCAGCACCATGCCGATGGACAGAAAAGCCGTCACAGACATCTGGCGGAATAGATTAGAAATATTTTGTGGGTCCAGGTAACTGTGGTTGGTCGCAAAGTAAAAAATCGTCCAAATGATGACCACGGCAATCAGCAGTATATAGGATTGGATGTTGCGCCTGATGGCCAAAAAAAACTTGGATGCTAAACTCGTGGTTGGCTTCAAGTCAGTGACAGAAGGGTTCATGGGATTTACCTCACTTTTTTTCGTTGGTTTTTTATACAGTGGAAAGACCTGTCGCCAATGCCATCACGCGTTCCTGGCTGGCTTCGGCAACTGGCAGGGTGGTGGTTGAGTGACCGCGGCACATCACCATAACCCGGTCGCTCATTCCCAGCACTTCCTCCAGCTCACTGGAGATCATGATGATCGCTTCGCCCTTCTCGGCCAGTTCATTCATCAGCTTGTAGATCTCGAACTTGGCCCCCACATCGATGCCGCGCGTCGGATCATCCATGATCAGGACGCTTGGCTTGGAAAGCAGCCATTTTGAGATGACCACCTTCTGCTGGTTGCCACCCGAGAGGGTCAGAGCCTGCACATCCAGGCTGGACGCTTTGATCGTCAGGCTTTTGGCCTGCTGCAGGCTGGCTTGCCTCTCTTCTTTGGCATTAATACTGAAGAATTTGGAGAACTGATTCAGGTTGGGCAGCGAAATGTTCCTGAGGATCGATTGGATCAAAACCAACCCCATCCTTTTACGATCTTCAGGCACCAAGCTCAAGCCTGAATCGATCGCCTGGCGGGCACTTTTTGGTTCGATTGTCTTACCCTCAATCCGGATTTGCCCCTTTGTGATTTTCGCATACTCGCCAAAGAGGGTCAGCACCAGCTCGGTGCGGCCCGAACCCATCAATCCGGCGATCCCGAGTATTTCACCCTTGCGCACGTTGAAACTTACCCCATCCAGGACCTTGCGGTTGGAATTGTTGGGATCGATCGCTTCAAGGCCTTCCACTTCAAATATCACCTCACCTGGCTTCCGATTTCCCTTTGGGAAGCGCTCTTTCATCTCGCGGCCGACCATGTATTTAACCAAATCACCCTGGGTCACATCTTTCGTCGGCTGCGTGGTGATGATTTTGCCATCCCGCATGACCGTTACCCTGTCCGTGATTCCGAAGAATTCCTCCAGCCGGTGGGAGATATAAATGCAGGTGATGCCATGCTCCTTGAGCCCCCTGAGAATATCCATCAGCTTCCCAACTTCGGCTTTGCTTAGGGCGCTGGTGGGTTCGTCGAGGATCAGGACCCGGGCATTCTCGGAGAGGGCTTTGGCGATCTCGACCATCTGCATCTTGCCGACTCCGAGGGTATTGAGCACCGCTTTCGGATCAACATCCAACTGATACTTTGTCAATATCTCGCGTGTATCCGCGTAAAGCTTATTCCAGTTGATCAAGCCGTGTTCCACCGGCTCCTTGCCCAGGAAGACGTTTTCGCCAACCGTCCGAGTCGGGACCAGGGTCAGTTCCTGGTAGACAATCGCGATGCCTTTCTTGACGGCTTCCTGGATGGAACTTTGACCCAATTTCAA
>JBEKVG010000371.1:0-3155 GCA_049514195.1 Anaerolineales bacterium
CCCAATGGCCGGGGGGTGCGATAGAAAAGGCATAAGAATCGACATCGTTTATACCCATCTGCCATTCGACAAAACCAGCGGGAATGGACCGGCAGGCGGAGCCGGAGCCACGCCGGGCCAACCGTGAGAGATCAGCTTCGCTCAGGTCGAGGCAGGCGGCCTGCGTGGCGGCCAAAGCCAGGGCGGCAAATGCGGCTGCGGACGAGGCAATCCCGGCGCTAGTGGGAAAATTGCTTTCACTGGTTACTTCGGCTGGTGTATTCATGCCTGCCATCTGCCGGACGAGGTTGATAAAATTGGAGACACGTTGCAAACCTGCGCCGGTGATTGGCTGGTTGTTGAGGATGAGTGAATCTTGCTGGCTCAAAACGTTAAAGGTAACAGACGTGCGTGTTTCCAGACCTTCCAGGTTCATGGAAATGGAACCATTGGCTGGCAGGCGCAGAGTCTCGTCGCGGTTGCCCCAATATTTGATAAAGGCGATATTTGGGTGGGCGAGAGCCGTAGCGGTGGTTGTTTGGGCAGATGACATATGGGACATGGCATGAATAGTTTACCATTAAGATGTCTCTTCGATGAACATGATAAAATCAAACCGGGTTTCTCTGCAAATTCCCGCAATAATTCGTAAACCTTCTTCCACAAGGAGAACGTGATGAAACGAATTGCCTATCTCATCATGGCCGGAATTCTATTCCTGACGGCCTGTACATCCGCGATACCCCATTCAACCGCCACACCGACAGTAATATTAACACTCATAACTTCACCGACATATGGATGGAACTCCCAGGGCTGGAAACTGGTCTGGTCCGATGAATTCGACGGCAAGACCATCGATACAAAGAATTGGGTCTTCGATAAAGGTGGAAATGGCTGGGGCAACGCGGAAATGGAGTACTATACTGATCGCCCCGAAAATGCAAGGGTCGAAAATGGTATGCTTATCATTGAAGCACGCCAGGAGCAATATGAAGGTCTCAACTATACCTCTGCCCGGCTAAATTCACGTGGATTGCAGGAATTTCAGTACGGACGCATCGAGGCGCGTATGAAGCTGCCTTCCGGACAGGGGATCTGGCCGGCTTTTTGGATGCTTGGCAGTAACGCCTCCTGGCCATTGGGAGGGGAGATTGATATTATGGAATATGTCGGGAAAACTCCGGATACCATATACCAGACCGTGCATGGCCCAGGCTACTCAGGTGCCAAAGGAATCGGTTCGCATTTTGCCCTCAATGAAGATTCGCTTAAAAATGATTTCCACGTTTACGCTATTGAATGGGCGCCAAATGAGATCCGCTGGTCTTTGGATGCCCAGGAGGTGTTCAAAGTAACCCCCGAACAGATCCCGGCTGGAATGCAATGGGTCTTTGATCACCCATTCTTTATCATTCTAAACCTTGCTGTTGGTGGAGGTTGGCCCGGCTTTCCTGATGATACAACTGTCTTCCCTCAGCAATTGCTGGTGGATTATGTGCGAGTTTATCAGAAATAGTGATGATCATCAGAAATTAATTAATTGCAAGTTCCCGGCACTTCTGAAGTAGCGGGGACTTCTCTGTACTTATCCCATGATGGCTTTTTCACACCCGAGGTTGTGGAGTATTTCCAGCCATGCCTCTTTGGTTGGCTCTTCGGCTGTTTTCAAACACGGGAGAGGATTTTCCAGTCCGTAGCGTTCGTATTTGGCGTTTCCGATGTTGTGATAGGCCATCAGGTCAATCCCTTTCAGGCCCGGATAACGATAGTGCAGCGCAGTAATACTTTCGAAGTGGTCGGATGAGTCGTTTATGCCTGGAACAAGCGGACAACGCAATCTAAGACTGGCGCCTTGCTGAATCAGGAAATCAAGGTTGGAGAGAATTAACTCATTCGAGACGCCGGTCAATTTTCTGTGAGTTTCCGGGTCTGTGGCTTTATAGTCGAACAGGAACAGATCGACAAAGGGCAGGACGCGTTCGAAGAGGCGCTGACTAGTCCATCCACAGGTATCTAGGCAAGTGTGGAGACCCTCTGCTTTGGCGGCTCTGAGAAGCTCAAGGGTAAACTCTGCCTGGAACATCGGTTCACCGCCGGTGACCGTCAGCCCGCCGCCTGATTGTTCGTAGAAAGGTCGGTCACGCAGGACAACTGCCATGACTTCTTCCAACGTCTGCTCTTTACCAGCCAGCTTGAGAGCTTCATAAAGACAGGTTTCCACGCAATCCCCACATTTCTGACAAAGGGAGCGATCATAAATGTGTATTCCTTGCACCATCCGGTGGGCGCCGTGCAGGCAGGTGTCGACACATTCACCGCAGGCTGCGCAGGATTCCGGACGGAAGGATATTTCCTGTGTTGTTGACTGCGATTCAGGATTGTGACACCAGGCACAATGAAGCGGACAACCCTTCAGAAAGACGGCCGTGCGGATGCCGGGTCCGTCATGCATGGAGGCGCGCTGGATATCGAAGATCATACCGGTAGATGCCATAAGATATTCATCGTAGAGTACGCTGAGAGCACAGATAATTAATAAAGTGTCCTAGCCAGAATGTCACGCTGGATCGCCGGAACGAGTTCTACAAAGCGGGCGCTGAAGCCACCCACCCGGACGATCAGGTTGTGGTATTTTTCCGGCTCGAGCAAAGCAGCCTCCAATTCACAGCGGCCGACCACGGTGATCATGGCCTGGGCACCGCCATTGCCGAAATAGGTGCTGAGCAAGGCCTCCACCTTGGAACGTTCTTGCTGGAAGGTTGATTTGCTGAACTTCATATTGTGGGTGTAACCAGCGTGCAAGCTGGCATCCGGTTTGACAATTGAGTTCAGGAAGGCGGTCACGCCCTGGGTGTCATTCCCAGCAGTTGGAGTGTTACCATTTGCAAGGGGCGCCTTCGAGTGACGCCCTTCAGCGGAGGCACTCGTCTGGGCTCCCAATCCGACATTCATGTGATTATTGATATTGACAATCAGGAAGTAATCCAAGCCTAAGCGTTCCGCTTGAGCGTGGGTGTGGGCGGCAACATGATCGCTGACGGCACAAAGCATCGCGTCGGCGACAGGATCATCATTACCATATTTGGGCGCCAGACGCATCAATTGATACTCTCGGTCAAAGCCGGCAAAGTCGGCGTCCAGTGCCGTCACCATCTGCTGAAGAGTCATGACCT
>JBEKVG010000372.1:0-3149 GCA_049514195.1 Anaerolineales bacterium
CGACATTCAGGTCGAAGGGCGTCGCCTGCTTGTGCATATAAGGGAGCGGCGGCAGCGGGTAATCTACGAACGACTCCTCCAAGCCTGCCTTTAAGTACCGTTGGACCGCTTCCGGTGGATGAGAGGCCAAAGCATCCGGTGGCTCAGTACGTGTTGACAGGCCCTGATTCTTAAACTGGCCTGACATCTCGCGCCATAGCTCTCCCAGGCGATTGGCGATCTTCCATTTATAATAATTTCCATTCCGGGATTTCGAGACCCATCCAGCCAGGATTTCCACAGGACCCCGCGCCGGCCTGGAAGGTAGTTCATATGCCTGACCCATGGAAAACCACTTCAATAAACCGGTGGTGACGATCAATATCAAAACAGCCAGCAGGAAAATCCACTGGAACAGTTGGGGAATAATAGCATAGGTGAGTTTAATAACCCACCACAGGTAAGCCAGTGGAGTGACCACAGCCTGGCGGATGATATCTTGCAGAAAAAAAGCCATTATGCTTGCAAGGAGCAACCCGACCAAGATAATCAGGATTCGGAGTCTTTTCATTCGTTTACCCCACAGGCATGCAGGATTGTCGTCAGGCAGGCAATCGCTTCTGCTGTCTCTTCACGACTAGTTTGCCTGGATCCGTAGCGCGCCACTTCGAACAAGCAGGTCAGTCGCCGGACTGCCTCTCCAGGTAAGCCCGCTCCTTCCAATCGCTTCGCATATTCGCTGGCCGTCAAATCCATTCGGCGGCGGAGCCCCCGCTGGGCATCTACCACCTCATTCATGCGTGCATAACATTTTATGATGGCATCCTCCCAATTCCTCCCCGCTGAAATATCAACCAGCGAAGAACGGGCGACCTCCGCCAAGTTTTCGAGTGGTTGGGAAACCTTTTGAAGGCGCTGCCTATGCATCCACCAGCGGCTTATCAGAAAAGCACTGAATACGAATGTCAGTAATACCCCCAGGCTGATAAGATACAAAAGCGCTGAGGGAATCTTCGGTGGCGTGAAAACCGCCAACGCAGTGTCCACGCTGCCTTTGTTGTTTTCTGGCGCCCCGGTTATATCAAGGTTCAAAGCTGGAAGTAACCCACGGATATTTCTTACCAAATAGAACACGGCCAAAACGAAAAGTGCGAAGCGCAGGAAATACTTGAGAATTCGCTTGCGCCATTCAGGTGAAAACATACATGCAACAATGAAAACCAACAGGGAGACCAAAACCCAGAAAACCACCTGTTTCCAAAGCGGAATGCTTGCTATCTCTTCAGCCATCTTTTCAACAGAAACCCGGATAGTGATGGAGTCTCCCTGTGCAAGCGGGCGTCCCGGTTGAAAATGGAGACCGCCCAAACTTGTCGCCAAGAAGACCAGCATCAGCACAGCGATACAGGCCGACAGTATTGCCCAAATCCTTTTGTCAAAAAATTTCTTTATCATACCCAGAGATTGTACCAGAATCCGCCTGTGAAAATTACCCTGCAACACATTCTCTGTCGATGGCGAGGCAGGTTTGTAGTAAGAACCTATCCGAAAATTATAGAAGAACCGCATTTTGAGAGTGTGCGGCGAAGCCGCACACTCTCAAAATGCGAACCTCTCCTGATTTTTCGGATAGATACAAAGCACTTGCAATGAGCCATTAGAATGGCATATCACGCTGGAGTGGGGAAATAGGAATGATATAATTCCACTTGATATGTCCGAATTGGGCCCATCGTGAATGGCCAACTGTCACGTCAATAATAGAACCAGTCTATTATTCCAAAAGCGAAAACCGATGAACAATCCCCTGCCCTTCTCCGCTAAAACTGCCCTTGTTACTGGCTCAGGCCGCGGTATCGGGCGGGCCATTGCCCTCTACTTTGCCCGCAACGGTGCAGATGTGACTGTCAACTTCTTTCGCAACCGTGCACCTGCAGAAGAGACCGCCGCCGAAATTGAGCGGTTGGGCCAACGTGCCTTGCTGGTCAAGGCGGATGTGGGCGACCTGGATGACTTGAAGCGTCTCTTCGATGAAACCGGACAGGCATTTGGTGGGTTGGATATCTTTGTCCACAATGCTGCCTCAGGCTATAACCATCCAACGCTGGAACAAAAACCTAAAGGCTGGGATTGGACGATGAATATCAATGCCCGTTCGTTGCTATTTGCAGCCCAGCACGCCGTTCCTTTGATGGAGAAACGCGGCGGCGGGAGTATCGTCAGCATCTCGAGCCCAGGATCTAGCCGTGTCCTGCCCGACTATGTGGTGGTCGGAGCCAGCAAAGCCGCCCTCGAATCGCTTACCCGTTATCTGGCTGTGGAACTCAGCCCCAGAAATATTATTGTCAATGCTATCTCTCCCGGCATCGTAGAAACTGGTGCTCTCCGGCACTTCGATTCCTTGCGCGATGCAGGTCTTATCCAGAAAGCCATTGCTGCCACACCGGCTGGGCGGCTAGTTACACCCGATGATGTGGCTGGAGTGGTCGGGTTTCTCTGCACACCCGCCGCCTGCATGATCCGTGGACAAGTAATCGTGGTGGATGGTGGCTACACACTCCCGGCAAATTGATGCTCCCAGACAAGTAGCTTTATGTTAGAATAAGCGCACTTGCAGTAGGATTTGTGTGCTCTTTTGCCGCCAGCCCTGTACAAGGCTGGCGGTTTTTTACAAGCCCGCTGCCCCACTCAAAAGGAGAGAATGAAGAAATGGAAACAAAGATTTATGTAGGCAATCTGTCCTACGAAACCACCGAAGACGATTTGCGCACGCTCTTTGCCCAGGCAGGGACGGTCGCATCGGTGGCTCTGATCAAAGACCGCGACACGGGGCAATCCAAGGGCTTCGCGTTTGTGGAAATGAGCAACCAGAGTGAAGCCGAAAAGGCCATCCAGACCTTCAACGGTTATTCCCTGGCCAATCGTCCCTTGAAGGTCAACCTGGCCCGCCCGAGGGAAGAACGCAGTTTCGGTAGCGGCGGAGGTTACGGTGACCGGCGCGGCGGCGGCGGCTACAATCGCGGTGGCCCCGGTGGCAGCGGTAGGAACCGCCGCGGACCTGGCAGCGGAAGTGGCCAGCGCAGATATTAATAATATATATAGCTCAACTCCCGCAGAGAACACCTGCGGGAGTTTCGTTTTAATATCTTTTTTCATTAATTTGCTACCGT
>JBEKVG010000373.1:0-3136 GCA_049514195.1 Anaerolineales bacterium
AATAAACATTGCTCCTCGTTAGTATGGCTCGTTTTGATGGCAATCAATATAGGTATGCTTACCATTTCTTGGAAACCTCCTCACCTGCCTGCCCCAGCACTTTTGGGATCTGCCTGCACAACAATATGCCCAAATTTTTCGGAAGTTCTACCCCAGCGTGATGACAACTTTTCCCTTGGCGTGCACTTTTTCAAAATACCGGAAAGCTTCAACAGTTTTGTTTAACGGGTAACATCCATCGATCACAGGTACGACCTTTCCAGCTTCAAGGAGTTCTTTCATAAAGACGAGATCCTTTTGGCTCTGTACCAGCGAAATGACATATATTTTCTGGCTGCCTGTCATAGAAATCCTTCGTCCCAAGCTCATAGCCTGGAAGATTTGAACCAAGGAACCGCCGGCAACGACATAGATTCCATCAGGATTTAATGCACGCAGATAATCTGAAATCGGATGATATCCATTCACAGCCAGAATCAAATCATAGCGCTGCCCATTTCGGGTGAAATTTTCTTTCTTGTAATCGATGACATGGTCTGCCCCAATCGAGCGCACCATCTCCAGATTCCTTGTGCTGCACACGCCCGTGACTTCAGCCCCGAGCGATTTGGCAATCTGCACGGCAAACATCCCCACGCCACCCGAGGCGCCTTGAATCAACACCTTTTGGCCTGTCCGTATGTTTCCTTTGTCGCGCAGACCCTGCAAGGCTGTGATTGCCGCTAACGGTACAGCCGCAGCTTGCTCGAACGATAGATTGGCCGGTTTCATTGCTATTTCATTTTCCCCGGCACATACATACTCAGCAAAGGTGCGCCCACCATACCTGGATAAGTACCCGAAGACCTCATCTCCTGGCCGAAACTGCTTGACATTACTGCCAACCGCTTCCACCTGCCCGGCCATATCAACTCCAAGTATCGGGTTTTTGGGTTTTAGAAGCCCTCCCCCGCCCATCATACGGACAAGGAATACATCCGCAGTCAGGAGATGCCAGTCACGCGCATTTACGGATGCTGCATGAACTCTTATCAGTAATTCATCATCCTTGGGAGCAGGTTTTTCTACCTCTTTGAGCTGAAGAACATCCGGTGGTCCGTATTTTGTGTATACCATCGCTTTCATTTGGGTATCCTTCCTTTTACTCTTCCGATATTCTCAATGCGAGGTAATGATCCAGCAGTGCAGGTGAATGGGGACTTTTCCTGTAAACTGTAATCCTGGCATCATTAATTAAACGTGTAGTTGGTGCTATTTATTCGGATTAATTTATGATCGACCGGTACCACCTGTCCGAAGCTGTGAGACAATTAAGCGCAGGCGAATATGACGGTGGCGGCCACGGCATAAATTCAGTGGCAGCGGCGATTCGGCATGAGCCTCGTTCCCAGCAGAGGCGGCCATGTACCCGTCTGGAGCTAAGCGGCGGCTCGCTCCCTGGAGGCGCTCCGAAATGGATCTAGAGGCGCTTGCGATCCTGGCTGCCGATTACGAGGCAGTCAATATACCCTGTATAGCGGCGGAGCTGTGGAGCCGAGATGTTGGCTAGAATTGGACAGCCTGCAACAATTCCTTGCTCTCCTGCAGCCATGTTGTTGGGTTCGTGGAACGCTTGAAATACCGAATTACGCCATTTTGATCCACGATGACGGAGGCAGTGCGTTGAATCCCAATGAAGTTCTTTTCCAGTCCAAAGCGATGATAGACCGCGCGTTCTGGATCGGACAGGATAGGGAATGGCGTTTTGAGCGTCTCAGCATACCGGCGGGCACGATCCAGTATATCACCGAGAATAATCAGAATCTGCACCCCGGCTTTGACAAATTCATCGTTCATGCGCCCCAACTGGGCGACATGGGCGCGGCACTGGATTCAGTTGTACTCACGCACGAAGAAAAGGACGATTTTCTTGCCACGATAATCGGAAAGCGTAATCTCGCCGTTGGTATTTGAAGGGAGTGTGAAATCGAGCGCAGAAGATCCTATTTCCATTTCAGTGCTTGACATAATAATCCTTCCTCGATCTGACGAAAAGGAACCCTGGATCTCCGAGTAGGAGTCCCAGACCTGGTCCGAGGTACAATGCGAAAAACTACAATGGTATCTTCCAAAGAGATATTATCACTTATTTCAACAATGCGGCTGCATCTGAATGGATAATAATTCCATCGATCTTCAAAATTCTCTGTTCTTGTCGTTTGATCTCGTGTGCGACTTTCAAACGATCGGCTTGATTCGGAAATTGGGCGGTGAACTCAGGGGAACCAAAGAGCCGGCTGTCCTGAATACCATCGAAAGAATGATCAGGTAAAAAATCCAAAGCACCGGTTTTCCCAAGATCCACTCGATAATGTGTAAATACTTCTTGTTCCAAATCGCCAAAATCAACTCCAACAGGCGTTGCCCCTAACTCGAAAAGGATACGGCAGAACCATGGCTCGAACAAGGCAGTATAGCCTCGGCCGGCGCCAAATGACAATTCACCAAACGGTGTGTCAATATGGAGCGAGGCGGGTAATTTGCTTGTATTCGAGCCACAGGCTATATCCAAAATCTTTTTGTTTTTAATACTTGCTAATCTCTTATAGGAAACTGCCAACCTACCAGCCATTTGACCGATAATTTCTGCGACACCAGGCTCCTTGGCCATTTTCCTGCTCAAATCATAACGAGTATTGAGCGCCTGAATGGTTCTTGCGATCAGCAGTTGATCCTGCTGGTCCTGCCATAATCGACTCAGTTTTGCGATTAGCTGATCTTGTTTGTCATCAAAAAAACCTTGCATCATTTCATCTAAATCCCTATTGGTTCTTTTACCAGTATTACGGTCATCCGCCCGGAGACCCACTCACGCTCAACAATCAGAATTTTTCCAACAAATGTCCCCATGTTGGTGACTTTCCGGACCTGGGCATCCTCCCATGGCTGGACATATTCACGGATTCGCCTGAATGCCATTTCAAGGTTGGGTACGATCTTTTGACTGCCCGCCACCAGGATCACCTTGCCGGCTGTGTTGGCATAGGGACCAATCTGACTTGCGGTGGCAGAAGCTATCACCAGGATACCATCCTCCGTTCAGCAACCCTTTGAAGCGTAGTTTCAGAGGCTGGGTGTACAAAGTCTGGCTGAATTT
>JBEKVG010000374.1:0-3120 GCA_049514195.1 Anaerolineales bacterium
GGTCTCCTCCCGACTCACGAATCACGGGGGCACTCTCGCCGGTGACGGCGCTCTCGTCCACCGAGGCGATGCCTTCGATGATCTCCCCATCCATAGGCAGGATATCGCCGGCCTCCACCAGGAAGATATCGTTCTTGTGTAGAGCTGTCGAGGGGACCAGCTCGTATCTGGCCTGGCGGTCCTGGCGAGGCAGTTTCTTGGCCTGGGTGGTCTGGCGGGTTCTGCGCAGCGCTTCAGCCTGGGCCTTGCCGCGCCCCTCGGCGACAGCTTCGGAGAAATTGGCGAACAGGACCGTGAACCAAAGCCACACGGCCACCCCGCCGATAAAACCGGCCGGGGCTTCTCCCTTGCCGAAGAGTGCCTGGACCCACAAGGCGGTCGTGAGCAAGCTGCCCACTTCCACCACGAACATAACCGGGTTGCGGACCATTAATCGGGGGTTGAGCTTTACGAAAGACTCCAGGATCGCACGCTGGTACAGCTCACGCCGAAACGTCGATCGTTTTTTGAGTTGTGTGGTCATAGCTTACTACCTTGCCTAATGGAAAATCATTAAATGTTCGACGATCGGTCCCAACGCCAGGGCGGGCAGGAAGCCCAGCGCCCCAACGATGATGACGACCGCAACCACCCAGAAGATGAAGAGCGGGGTATGCGTGGCCAATGTGCCTGCGCCGGCAGTCGGGACCTTCTTCTTGAGCGCCAGCGAGCCGCCAATCGCCAGGGCTGGGATGGCCAGCCAGTAGCGCGCAAAGAACATGATGACGCCCAGGGCGGTGTTATAGAATGGAGTGTTTGCGTTCAGCCCGGCAAAGGCGCTGCCGTTGTTGCCGGTTGCAGAGGAAAAAGCGTACAGGATTTCGCTGAACCCATGCGGACCGGGATTGAGAATACTAGCCTTGCCGGCGGCTGTCATCACACCAATGGCGGTGCCGACCAGGGCGGTAAAGACCGGGATCAGCAGGATCAGCGAAGCCATCTTCATCTCATAGGCTTCGATCTTCTTACCCAGGTATTCGGGCGTGCGCCCCACCATCAGCCCTGCCACGAAGACCGCCACGATCACGAAGGCCAGCATGCCATACAGCCCGGATCCAACTCCGCCGTAGATCACTTCGCCTAGGTGAATCAACCACATGGGGATCATGCCGCCCAAAGGCATGTTCGAGTCGTGCATGGAGTCCACCGAGCCATTGGAGGCGGCGGTTGTGGCTGTGGCCCAAAGGGCCGAATTGGCCACGCCGAAACGCACCTCCTTGCCTTCCATATTCCCGCCTGGGTCGATGTCGGACTGTTTGACATCCACACCTAGTGAGGCAATGGCCGGGTTGCCGGTCTGCTCGGCCCAAACCGTTCCTGCCAGTAAGGCTACGAAGATGATGGTCATAGCCGCCAGGATAGCCCAGCCCTGGCGTGTATCGCCGACCATCTTCCCGAAGGTGTAGCAAAGCGCCGCCGGGATCATCAGGATGGAGAGCATTTCCAGGAAATTGGACAGGGGTGTAGGGTTTTCGAACGGGTGGGCCGAGTTGACGTTGAAGAAGCCGCCGCCGTTGGTGCCCAACTGCTTGATGGCGATCTGCGAAGCAGCCGGCCCGACTGCCAGTACCTGTTGAATGACGGTTTTCCCGTTGGTGTCGGTAGTCGGCTGCAGAAGGGCGGCGGTTTTGTACCGGCTAAAGGTCTGCACCACGCCCTGGGAGACGAGGGCCAGAGCCAGGACGAATGCCAGCGGCAGAAGAATATATAAAACCGAGCGGGTCAGGTCCACCCAGAAATTCCCGATGGTTTTGGCTGTATGACGCATAATTCCGCGGATCATGGCGATGACGATGGCCATGCCGGTGGCAGCCGAAACGAAGTTCTGGGTAGTCAGGGCAGCCATCTGGGTCAGGTAGCTCAAGGTCGTCTCGCCGCCGTAGCCCTGCCAGTTGGTGTTGGTGGCAAAGCTGACGGCTGTGTTCCAGGATGAGTCGGGTGAAACCGCACCGAAGCCCTGCGGGTTGAGCGGCAGGAAACCCTGGATGCGCTGCAGGGCATACACGACCAGCAGCCCCAAAACGTTGAACAGCATCATGGCGAGTGCATAAACCTTCCAGTTCATTTCTTCGCCCGGATGGACGCCGCTTAGGCGGTAGATCATTTTCTCGAGCGGCCGCATGACCGGGTCCAGGAAGGTTCGTTCGCTCTGGTAGACCCTGGCCATGTATGCGCCGAGTGGCTTGGCCAGGGCGATCAGGACGACCATGTAAAAGATGAGTTGAAGCCAACTATAGATGTTCATTCAAACCATTCCGGTTTTAATAGAGCAAGCACAAGGTAAATGAATAGGGCCAGCGTGATCAGGCCGGTAATGAGATAAAGTGCGTTCATTTCTGCTTGTTCTCCATCAGCCGCTCGCAGACGACAATGAATCCCCAGGTGACAGCGAGAAAAATAATAGTCAATCCTATATACAAAAGGTCAGTCATGAGATTCCTCCGGGCTCAATCCATTTTTCCGCCCACTACTATACACATTTCCTCATCAATTTCGACACAATAAAGTGCCTGAAAGCATCAAGAAACAATCAAAAAGCAGACTTCCAAAGGTATAAAAACTTCGGAAGTCTTGAGGGGATTTGCTGGGATGGGATGATTACACACTAATTGGCGGTGAAGGCGGGTAGCAGACCCTGCACCTTGCGAATACTGCGCGGGTAGGACCCCCTCCTGCCTCCCCCCAAGGGGGGAGGTGGCCGCAGGCCGGAGGGGGGTTAAGCGTTGAACGCCTCGTGCAACAAACTCCGAAATAACCATTCCCCCTGGCGTGCAGACTCCGCAGCTCAAATGCCAAGTGCTGGCCCCACATTACAAGCGCAGCAGCGCTGAGCCCCGACGCCTTGCGACTCTTACGTGTCGTTCTTACCGGGAATCCTTAGTACGGAGGTTCAGCAGGGCCTACATACCCGCACATTCCCAATCTTGGAGAATTGACCAATAAGATTCGTTCACCATATTCATGGTGTGGATGATCTTTCGCATGTTCATCGCATAAGAACCATGAAACTGCCTCATCGCCTTCAATAAGACATTCCATACACAGCCAACTTGCGGGTTTGTTACATTCCCTACACAACAC
>JBEKVG010000375.1:0-3109 GCA_049514195.1 Anaerolineales bacterium
GTCGTTTTGATGGGCATACCGCCCGATGATGTAAGACTACAAAAAACCGGTCAATGAGGTTTCATGCTGACTCTAGCTGATGTGATTGAGGCACTGACGAACATCCGCCCTGCCCAGGCGAACACAGTAATCACTGAGGCAGCGGTGGATTCGCGCCAGGTCATCCCAGGTGGACTTTTCGTGGCGCTCCCTGGCGAACGCGTTGATGGTCACGACTATGTCATCGATGCCTTCCAGCGCGGGGCCTCCTTTGCTTTAATCCAGCACGAGGTCAGTGGTACCCACCAGACCCTTCAACTGTCTCATGGAAAGCTCCCCAGCCTGCACCCTGGCACTGAATTTTCCTTCTCACCCGACAAGGATGTGCCCCTTTGCCTGCTGGTTGAAAATACGCTCTCCGCATTACAGCAAATTGCCCGCTTCTGGAGGCACAAGCTGGACGTAAACGTCGTGGGCATCACCGGCAGCGTGGGCAAATCGACCACAAAAGAAGTGGTTTTTGAAGTTCTCAGCCAGCGTTATCGAACCTTGAAAAGCCCGGGTAACATGAATAACGAAATCGGCCTTCCGCTGACCATTCTGAGACTCGGTGCAGGCTATCAGCGCGCCGTCCTGGAAATGGGTTTTTATGTCCCCGGCGAAATTGCCTTGTTGTGCGAGATTGCCCGGCCGCGCATCGGAGTGGTGACCAACATCGGCACCGTCCACGCTGAACGTGCCGGGTCCCAGGAAGCCATCTTCCGGGGCAAATCTGAACTGGTAGAGGCTCTCCCCGAAGATGGTGTCGCCATCTTAAACCTAGATGATCCATGGGTATCGAAAATGGCTGAACTGACGCAGGCGCACGTTTTCTTTTACGGCCTGGATCCGGAAGCTGACCTGTGGGCTGACGATGTGGAAAGCCTTGGGCTGGAAGGGATCCGCTTCCGCCTGCATTACCGCAACGAAACCCTGCATGTGCATATCCCGATGATCGGACAACACTCCGTCCAAACGGCCTTACGCGCTGCTGCGGTCGGTCTGGCGGACAACTTGACTTGGCAAGAAATCATCGATGGCCTGTGCCAGGGGCACACACAACTGCGCCTGACGACTGTACGAAGTGAAAAAGGTGCATTACTGCTTGATGATACATACAATGCCTCGCCCGAGTCCATGTTGGCGGCCCTAAACCTGCTGGATGAATTGGACGGCCACAAAGTGGCTATATTGGGCGATATGCTGGAACTTGGACAATACGAAAAGCAGGGACACGAAATCGTGGGAGTTCGGGTGGCTGAAGTTGCTGACACGCTGATCACGATTGGAAAACTTGGACACATGATTGCAGACGCAGCGCGCAGGGCAGGCATGCAGCCTGACAAGATAATTGAATTTGAGAACACAGACGAGGCTATCCCCCATCTACAGAAATCCCTTACCGAGAAAGATGTTGTGCTAGTCAAAGGTTCCCACGGCATCCATATGGACCGCATCGTTGCTTCCCTAGAGGTACCATCATGAATGACACTGCCCTTGCCTTGAGCCTGACCGGTTTTGTTTTCATGATGACCGTCATCTGGGGCGGGCCATTGCTGCGAATTCTGCGTCATTTCAAGATAGGAAAACAGATCCGTGTGGATGAACCAGGGAAGCATTTTATCAAAATGGGCACGCCCACGATGGGTGGCGTGATAATTATCATCCCTGTAGTTATGATCACCGTTCTGCTGAACGCTGCCAGCCTAATTGGAATGAAAATCCTGGGCCAGTCGGTACTGGTGCCTTTGATCGCCTTGCTGGGCTTCGCCATGGTGGGTGCAATTGACGACTGGGAAGGCATTCACGGCAAGCGCAAGGGCGAAGGTATGCGTATCCGTACCAAATTTATCGCGCAGGTTGTACTTGGCATTGGGATTGCGTTGATCTTGAAGTATTTGCTTAAAGTTCCTGATTTATATGTTCCGGGAATTAACCACAAGATCAAACTGGGATGGACTTACATTCCAATCGCAGCCTTCATCATTGTAGCCATGTCAAATGCAATCAACTTTACCGACGGATTGGATGGGCTGGCGGGGTTGATTTCGGCCACCATTTTCGCCACTTACGGTGGGATCGCCTTGATGCAGGGGCAGGTATTTATTAGCAGATTTTGTTTCACGATGGTAGGAGGACTTTTCGGCTTTTTGTGGTTCAACGTCCATCCTGCACAACTTTTCATGGGCGATACCGGTTCACTTTCACTAGGCGCGACGATTGGAGTCGTCGCCCTGATGACCGGTCAGTGGGGCCTCCTCCCGGTCATCGCAGTGATCCCGGTCAGTGAAGCTTTGAGTGACATCATCCAGATTGTTTATTTCAAAATAACCAATGGGCGACGATTCTTCAAGATGGCGCCCATCCACTTGCATTTTGAGCTGCTTGGCTGGTCAGAGATGCAAATTGTCCAGCGTTTTTGGCTGATTGGCCTCATGGCAGCTATGCTCGGCCTTGGACTACTAATGGTTTAGCTAAGATGGAACGGAAAACGGACTGGAACGGTAAACGTATGGTCATTCTGGGTGGCGCCCGCCAGGGACAGGCCGCGGCGCACTGGTTGGTACATCATGGTGCAATCGTAACTATGAATGACCGCCGCAGCGCCGAAGAAATGGCAACCGCTCGTTCTGCTCTGATTGATACGCCCGTCACCTGGGTATTTGGAGGCCATCCGGTTGAGATTCTCGACAAGGCGGATATATTGTGCATCTCTGGAGGCATACCGCTGGATAACCCATTAGTGGTTGCAGCCATGAAACGCGGTATTCCATTGACCAATGATACGCAGATTTTTATGGAAGTGGCGCCCTGCCGGACCGTTGGTATCACAGGTTCAGCCGGGAAGACCACCACTACTGCACTGGTCGGGCAAATGGCAAGGAGTGCCATTGGCAACAGAACCTTTATCGGTGGCAACATCGGCGATCCCTTGCTGAACTATGTTGACGAGATGAATTCAGATAATCTGGCAATCCTAGAAATTTCGAGTTTCCAACTGGAGCAAATGACGATTTCACCGAATGTGGCGGCCATTCTGAACATCACCCCCAACCACCTCGACCGGCACGGCACAATGGAGGCCTACACC
>JBEKVG010000376.1:0-3108 GCA_049514195.1 Anaerolineales bacterium
CTGTGGCTCCTGTTGGTGTGGTCAATGCAAAGGTATTGAAGAAATCGCGCCCATCCGCTTCCAGGAAGCTGGTCCCCAGCCAGATATGCAGCCTTGCAGATGTTTCCCGCAGCCAGTGGGCGGTTGGCCCGTCTTTTGTTTCGGCCGCCTGCCAGATGCGCCGATCCCACAGGTAACCGGTGGGCATGAACTCTGGCAAGAGCACGAGTTCTGCTCCATCATGAGCTGCCTGCTCGACCAGTCGCGTGGCATGTTGCAGATTGGCTGGGATCGATCCTTCCTGGGACCACATTTGCACGGCGGCGATGCGCAGCGTCCTGATTGAGTTATCATTCGATGTCATGAGTTCCTCACAATCCGTCCGAGGTCGTTGTCGCTTGGAGGTCATTCTCTATTACTCGGTCTTCACAAAACGGGTGATCCACTCGTCTTCCTTTCTGGAGGCCAATGCATCGGCTTTTCATCCCACATATCCGCCAATAACCGTCGAGAACGGTACAAACGGATTTTCACCGCGGGAACGGTCAGGTTAAGCGCCTCGGCAATCTCCTTTTCCGAATAACCCTGCCAATAGCGCAGGATGACAGCGGCGCGGTTGGTGGGATCGAGGAATTTCAGACAGTTTTGCAAACAGTCCCGATCCTGCCTTCTGGCAGCTTCCATTTCCGGTTCAGGGGCGTAAGGGTCGGGCAAGTCGACCTGGCCTTCCTCGCCATCAATCGGGAAGGAGAAAAATCGTCTCCTGCGAAGTCTGTCAATGCAATCGTGGGCGGCAATCGAGAGCAGCCAGGTGGGGAAGGAACGTGCACGGTCGTAACGGACGATGTTTTGATACACTTTAAGGAATGTCTCTTGGGCCGCGTCTTCTGCGGCTTCTGACTCACCAAGCATCCGGTAACAAAGGTTATAGACTGGTTTCTGGTAAGTCTCGACAATTACCGTGAAGGCTTTATCATCGCCTTGTTGGGCCTGGGTGATCCAAGCTGTTTCGTCAGTCACTGAATATTCTCGTTGGTCGATCTGAAAAAATAAACGTAGACTTCATCAATAAGAACTCTATCTTGAGTGATATTTATTCCGGCAGCAAAGCGGTTCCCAGCAGGGCTAGGCCGCCGATGATGAGAAGGGCTGGCCAGAGCATCCCAACCGCTAAATTGAGCAGAAAGATGAAGGCCAGGATGGTCAGCAGGATGCCTACGGTCAACGAACCTGCTGCACGTCGGGTCAGCCGGCTGGCCTCCTGATAATTATCCCAGGCACCAACATATGCCCAGAAAGCCGGAATCAGGATGAACAGCGCCCACCAATTGGCAAGAAATGGAATTTTCAGCTGTTCCAGCATCAGGATCACTCCCAGCATGATCAAGAGAACGCCGGCGAACCAGCCGGTGTAACGGCCGGCGCGCCCCTGCCAGCGTGCCTCGCGGCGCGCCCAGCGCTCAGCCCGGCGCTGCTCACGCCAGCTGTTGTATACAGGAGCAGGTGTACCAGGTGTGGGAGTTTGGTTTGAGTTTTGTTCGTTCATTTTTAATCTCCTTTATCTTCCATCTTTTCTCTGTGGATCGGTTCCAATTATTGGTCTTATTTCAGCGGCTACAAGGAGGATGCCCCATGATCCCCCTGAAGTAAGTTGCTGTCGTTTGAAGCACATTCGCACAGGCGGTGAAGTAGGTTCATTTCGGTAATTTCAGCCTCAATGAAATCCTGGCCTAAACTGCGTGCCACCGAAATGCGATGATGCCCATCGCAGACATAACAGACACCGTCGACATCCAACAATTTCACTGGCGGCAATTCTTGTCCGTTTAATTTTTCGCGGGCAATACTCACCCAGCGGCTGCGAGTGATCTCTTTTACTGGATAAAAAGCCGCATCGAAAGTATCTGCCTTCCCCTCGGTACCCTTGATGCAATCGATATTCACAGTATGGACGCCGGTGTAATGGCTATTCTGCACCTGTTGGCAGCACAGGGTTACATCCAGCTCAAGTAATTTCATTGGCTTATGGAATATCCAGGCCCACAACCGTTGCAACCAGCCATCCTTCTTCGTCTGCCAGAACAGGCGGACGGCCTGCTCGGTCTGTGTTTGGCAAAAGTTTGGACTCTGTATCATGTTGGCTCTCCTTATTTTGTCCTTCGAGATCCACATCCCGCGGCTGCTCGCCCCGATAGCAGCTTTCCAGCAGGGATTTCTGTCGTTCCAAAAAAGAAATTCTTTCAGTTGCTTCGCCATACCTTGGCAAAGGTCCTGAGCCCGAATCTGCATCCAGGATATCATCCACCCACCTGAAGTAAGTGTATGTTCGATAGGCGTCATCGATGCGGTCGCGGTCTGCCAGGAACCGCACGGTGTAATACGTCTGTTTGCTGGCAGTTTTCGTGACCGATGATGTGATATTGAAAATCAATTGGTTCACCCTATCATCTTTTCTTTCAGCAGGTATCTACTTTGCGGCTAGACTGACTGTGCGATAGTTGTTAGCAAAATGATGATCCCACCCAGAACCATGTTGATATTCAAAGCCCAACGGAATTGCTTCAAAGAGGCGGGGTTCTGATCACTGATATGCCCCAGAAAAGCTCGCTCAGAGAGAATGGCCAGGGCCAGGAATGCCAGCACCAGCACATGTTTGATCACGATCAGGACGCTCCATGGATTGCCAAAGAAGATGCCCAGACCCAGATAGTTCTTATTTATCAGCATAAGGTGGGTGCCGGTGACCAGGAAAACGAGCAGTGATCCACCAAAATAGGGTCGCAGCCGGGCGGAGACCTGCTCAAGAAGGGCTCGCAGGGCGTTTGCCTGCATTTGGTGTTCGAGGACGGGCAGGTAGATCAGGCTTGCAAACAGGAAGTACCCGATCATCACAATATTTACTAATAAGTGGAGCCAAGTAGAGATTGCAACAAGAAAGGGTAACATTTCTTAATCTCCTTTTTTGACTTCAGCTTTACCCATTCATATTCCTTTTCTGGAGCACCTCCGCCAGCATTTTTCGGAGGGTTTCAGGAGAATCGCTCTTGCTTACAAAACCATCCGCGCCCGCCTCCAGTGCCAGCGGTTGATAATCCACAAACACCGAAAGGATGAGGATCTTGATCTGCG
>JBEKVG010000377.1:0-3099 GCA_049514195.1 Anaerolineales bacterium
GTTGCATTGGTGGTTGGCAGAAGCATCCTCATCCTACATTTACGTCATGCAATCGAAAGCCTGGATCTAGCGCGGTCCATGCAGGCTTAATCTGAAGTTCCAATGATAATTTCAACAAGATTTAAGCTTACATCCGCTGGAAAAGAGTACAATGGAAATAGATAATTCCTCTAGCGCTTTTATTCTGCATGATTAAGGGAAGATACCCATGACTAAAAGGGTGGCTGTTCTGACAGATAGCACTGCCAGTATTCCGGAAGAAATCCTGAAAGAGCTGAAGATCCGTACCGTAGCTTACTATATCCACCGCGGGCAGGAAGTGCTGCGTGATCTTGTTACAATACAGCGCGCTGAATTTCTAGCCTGGCTAGCGACTGCCAGTATCCTGCCAACCACTGCCAGCCCGGGACCGGGGGATTATATTGAAGCTTATAAAGACCTGGCGGAATCAGGGGCGGAGGGGATCGTCAGCATTCATATGACCTCGAAAGCCAGCGGAGCCTATCAGGCGGCCTGTATCGCCCAATCCATGCTGGAGGAACAGATGCCAGACTTACGCATTGAGGTGATTGACACACGCAATGCTGCGCTATGTCAGGGCTGGATGGCCATCGAGGCGGCACGGGCAGCGCTATCCGGGCTCAAGCTGGACGAGGTGACAGCAAAAGTCAGGGCAATGGTTCCGGTTACGCATCTGCTCCAGACTGCCGATACACTCAGGTATTTATACATGGGCGGACGGATTGGCAAGGCGAAACACCTGGTTGGCAGCCTGCTCAATATCAAGCCTCTAATTGGGTTGGAAGACGGCGAAATTGTGCCACTCGGTGTTGCCCGCAGCCGGGCGCAGGCATATCAGGCCATGGTGGACAGGGTTGAAAATGCAGTTGGAAGGTCCAAGGTTAAGATTGCGTATGTCCATGCCGGAGCGAAGCAGGAAGTTGAGAAAATCAAGAATATCGTCGAAACCCGGCTGAACACAGTCGAATCATTTATTGCCGAGCTTTCCCCTGCACTGGCAGTTCACACAGGACCTGGGACAGCCGGGCTGTGCTATTTTCCGGTGGAAGGGTAAGTGTTTATCCCCACGTCAGGTATTGAATGTGGCGCTCCTTGAAGAGCGCCACATTTTTATCTTATTTATGAAGCCGGGGGTAGAGGGGGTACCTCTGGGGGCAATACATCTGCAGGTGGAGGTTCCACGGGGGCGGGTTTCTTTTTGCGCAGGGTCAGTACGGGTACCAGTACCGCAATGGCAATGAAGATCACTGACAGGCACAGTGGCAGGATGCCCCAGATTTGGGGGATCATTTCGCCATAAGGAGATGTTGGGTCAGGCACTTGTCTTGCAAAGATCGCAATAGCGCTCGGGCATAGCAAGCATAAGCCTGGTAAGCCGCAAAGTATTATAGCAACTACTGTTCCAACAATGGCCCAAGTTTTGTCCTCTTTCTTCTCTACAGGCATCTCCATAGTAATTCTCCTCTCAAAGTTTTCTTTTTGCCAGTATACATGCGACCGGTGCTTAATGCAAGTATCGCATTAAATAATAGTTGCGAAAAAGTGATGTCCGTGACAGACCCTGTGTTTTTTTATCCGCCGTGTAGCCTCGCCCGGCGCTTCAACCCAATCAACGGCGCAACCAGCTTCCGAATGATATATTTGGCTGGCAAAACCCCAAACCACGAACCACCATCACGATAGTGTACTTTAAGCATTTCCGGCCAGCAGCGATCGTCCGCGGCGATGGTCTTTCCCTCTGTGTGCAGGCGAAAATTGGCCCACAGGCGCGGTAAGTACTGCATGGGAGCCAGGGCCGCCAGTCGCACCCACAAATCGTAATCCATTGCAAAGTAAAACGAGGGGTCAAGCGGACCAACTCGCTGCCACAAGTCGGCACGCCAGAAGGCAGCCTGTTGAGGGATGTGAACATAGCCGCGCCGCAAACGTTTGTAATTGGTTTGTGCAGCGGGAAAACGGCCAATAATGCACCCGTTCTCATCAATGAAGTTGGCATTGCCATACACCAAGCCAACCTCGGGCCGTTCCTGTAAAAACGCGACTGCCTCCTTTATGGCATTTTTCTCGTAAGTATCATCCGAATTAAGCCAGGCCAGGATCTCACCTTTTGCACGAGCGAAACCCTTGTTGATGGCATCCGTCTGGCCGCGGTCTTTTTCCGAAACCCAGCCGGCCAACCGGTCCGAGTAACGGCGGATAATGTCCACACTACCATCCGTGGATCCGCCATCCACAATAATGTATTCGAAGTTGGAGTAATCCTGATCCAATACCGAACGGATGGTGCTTTCCAGGTAACGCGCCTGGTTGAAGGATGGTGTGACAATCGTAACGAGGGGGGAGGTCGAATCAGACACGGGTCAGGGTTTGAGATTGTAGATCAGGTAGCCAGCGCCTTTTGCAAACACCGGATAATGAGCAGCCAGATAGCCCCGAAGTTGAGGTTGTTTATTCAATTCTTCTTGTGATGTGATCACGAACAAGGCTGCCCCGGCAGTTGTTTGTTTAAATTCGGTGGAAAATTCCGGGGGCACTTGCCCGGCTAATTGACGCAGGTCGGTATCCATTTGGCTTGGCCAGTATGAGCCATCAACCCAACCCCAATATTCCAGGCGATAACCATAGTCGCCGGCAACCTCGACCACCTTCTTTTCACGCCCGATTAATTGACCAAGCTTCTGATAGAAAGGAGCATCAGCCCGATAATTGGCTACCGCCATGGTATTGCGCGATCCCCACATCTGCATCGCCACGCCGAGCAGCAGGATCCCAATGAAGGCAGCCCGCCATACCCAACCTTTTTTCTCCGCCACGAGCCGCACCAGGAAATCCCCCACCGGGATCAGGCCAAAGGCGACTACCAGGATGATCGGCAAATGATAATAGTCATGCGTGATGAAGTGATATGGGAAAGTGAAGCCGTAAGCGATATACCCGACCCACAAGCCGATGGCAATGAAGCGCTGCCTATTGGTGGGATACAACAGGATACCAACCAAGGCAGCAAACATGGCCGTGAATCCTGAAAACCCAGCCGCCATGAAGATCCAGCGGCCGTAAAAAGATGGATCCTTCCAG
>JBEKVG010000378.1:0-3088 GCA_049514195.1 Anaerolineales bacterium
CCTGTCAGACCTATTAGACTTGTAAGACCTGTTCTGGTATATAATTTCCCCTCACTTCCCGCAGGGGACTCCTAACATGCCCACACCCGCATCCATCCTTAAAGACACCTTCGGCTACAACACCTTCCGCCCGCTCCAGCGCGAAGTGATTGAGAATGTCCTGGCTCGGCGTGACACGCTGGCGGTCATGCCCACCGGCGGTGGCAAATCCCTCTGCTACCAGATCCCGGCGCTCCTATTCGACGGCCTCACGGTGGTTGTCTCACCGCTCATCTCGCTAATGAAGGACCAGGTGGAGCAATTGGGCGCGGCGGGCGTCCAGGCATTGTTCCTGAACAGCTCGCTCCAGTTGGAGGAATACCAGGAGAACATGGCCCGGGTGCGCTCTGGGAATGTGCGTCTTCTTTATGTGGCCCCCGAGACACTCCTGACGCCGCGCCTGTTTGACCTCCTTTCAAGCGTAAAAATCTATTTATTAACCATCGACGAGGCCCACTGTATCTCTGAGTGGGGCCACGACTTCCGACCCGAATATCGCCAGTTGGTTGAAGTTCGCCAGCGTTTCCCACAAGCTGTCTGCCTGGCGCTGACGGCCACTGCCACCCCGCGTGTCCGGGCCGACATCAAGGCCAACCTCGGATTTTTGCAATCGAATGAGTTCGTGGCCAGCTTCAACCGTGAGAACCTTTTTATCGAAGTCCGGCCCAAGCGTGACGCCGCCCTGCAGACCACGCGCTTCCTCGAGCGCTTTCAGGACCAATCCGGAATCATCTACTGCTTCTCACGCAAACAGGTGGACGAGCTGGCCTACCATCTGGAGCGCCATGGCCATTCGGTCCGCCCATATCATGCCGGGCTGGAGGATGACGAACGCCGTCGCAACCAAGAAGCTTTCATCCGTGATGACGCCCGGATCATTGTTGCCACCATTGCCTTTGGGATGGGCATCAATAAACCGGATGTGCGCTTCGTTCTGCATTACGATCTGCCCAAGAGCATCGAAGGCTATTACCAGGAGATCGGCCGCGCCGGGCGCGACGGTCTGCCCGCCCACTGCCTGCTCCTATACAGCTATTCCGATGTAGCCAAAATCAAATACTTTATTGACCAGAAGGAAGGTACCGAGCGCCAGGTAGCCATGCAGCACCTGGATGCCATTGTCCGCTTCGCCGAGGACGAGATCAACTGCCGCCGCAAGCCACTGCTGAACTACTTTGGAGAACCCTATGCTGTCCAGAACTGCAAGAACTGCGACAACTGCACCGCAGAAGTGCCTGCCCAGACCGATATCACCCTCCCGGCGCAGAAGTTCCTCTCGTGTGTCAAGCGCACCGGCGAACGGTTCGGCGCAGCGCACGTTACCGAGGTTCTGCTAGGCTCGAAGGGCGAACGGGTTCTACGCTTGGGCCATGATCGCCTCTCCACTTACTGCATTGGCAGCGAGTTGAACAAGAAGCAGTGGATGCACCTGGCTCGCCAACTGGTGCAGATGGGCTATCTCATCCAGGAAAGCGAATACCGCACCCTCAGCCTGTCCCCCAAGGCCAACCTGGCGCTCAAGAACCGCACGCCCATCCTGGGACAACTGCAGGAGGTGGAAGAGCGCGCATCCAAAAAGGCCAACAAGGCAGAGTTGGAATACAACCACGCCCTCTTTGCCCTCCTGCGGGCCAAGCGCAAGGAAATGGCAGAAGCAGCCGGTGTGCCGCCCTACGTCATCTTTGCTGACCGCACCTTGGTGGAAATGGCCACTTATGCCCCCCAAAGCCCCGAACGCCTGCTCGACATCTCGGGTGTAGGCCAGGTCAAGGCACGCCAGTATGGACAGGCATTCCTGGAGATCCTGCGGGTCTTCTGCCGGGAGCATGCCATCCCCGAGAAAGTCAAAGAGACCCGCCGCCTCAAAGACGACTCCGATCGACGCTACGTCATGGTGGCCGAAGCCTTCAATGCCGGGGAAAGTCTAGCTACCCTGATGGAACGCTACCATGTCGTGGCTGGCACAATCCTTAACCATCTCGCCCGCTACCTCGAGGCTGGGCAAAAACTCCGTCCTTCCGAGGAAATCCTGGCACTCTCCTGCGCTTCTCCCGACCAGCAGGCAGCTGCATTCACTGCCTTCGATGAGTTGGGGACTGCGCTGCTCAAGCCGGTGTTCGACAAGCTCAACGGGGCACTAAACTACGAGGAGTTGAAGATCCTGAGGATTTGCTATTTGAGCCGGGACAAGTGAGCCGTTGCCTGTGTTACCCCCTCATTCTTGGATTATTTTGATGCCGTTTGCATGATCTCGGCGGGTGCCCGGCCCAGGCGCAGCAGGTTAGCCATGCGGCGCATAGGCTGGTCTACATGCCGGAAGAACAGCCGGTAACCGGCACACAGGTAGTTCAGCCCTTCTTCCTTACCGTCCGGGGTCTTGATAAAGCGGTTGCGCGGGCATTCGCCCTGGCAGGCAAAGCGGACGTCACAGGCCCGGCAATAAGCGGGCAGCCAGTCGCACTTGGCCTGCCCAAACTGGCGCTGAGGGGACGAATTTACCAGTTCGAGCATGGGCCTCTCCAGGATGTTCCCCAGGCGATGGCCAGGCCCGACAAAATGGTCGCACGAGTACAGATCACCGTTATGCTCCAGTACCAGCGACCGGCCGCAGGTCTCCCGAAAGATACAGACGCTGGCTGGTAAACCACACCAGCTAGCCAGGGCAGAATCAAACATCTGAACAAAGACTGTGCCGACGTCCTGGCGCAGCCACTCGTCGAAAACGACAATTAGAAAAAGGCCGTACTGCCTCGACCCAACTGAGCGCGGAGTGACGGGTGACACTCTCCGGACGGAACGTAGGCGCATACCGCTGGATGACGCCAGCCGATCCTCTTCCGCCTGCATGCGTGTCCCAGGTTTCTGCCGCTCCACAATCGGAATGAACTGGAGGAACCTGGCTCCCAGTTCATCCCGGAAAAAGCGATAGACCTCCAATGGATGGGAGGCGTTGGCGGAGTGCACTGCACAGAGGATATTGGTATCGACCTTGTGCTTTTGCAGCAAGTCCCAGGCGCGTTTGGCCTGTTCGTAACTGCCTTGCCCACCT
>JBEKVG010000379.1:0-3054 GCA_049514195.1 Anaerolineales bacterium
GAAGAATAATGGGCCTAAAATGGGAATATCCTTTAAAAGAGGAATTGACAGGCTCTTTAGAACCGGGCCAGGAATGTTCATGTATGGCACGCCGAGGAAGTAGGAAAGGTCACGACCGGCCAGCGCTAACACAAACCCGACCGCCACCTGGGACTGGTGCAGGGTGATGCTGCTGAACGCCACGATGAATGCCACCAGCGCTCCGATAAGCATGCCTGCCAGGAATCCAAGTGCCAAGTTACCGGTTTTATAGGCGACGGCAAAACCACCCATGGCTGAAAGCAGGACCGACCCATTCATCGACAGGTTGATGATCCCAGCCCGCTCGGTGATCGTCTCGCCAATTACAGCGAACAAAACCGGCGCAGCTGCTGCCAAGACCCCAGCCAGACCGATCAAGATAATATTCGTACCCATGGCAACTCCTAAACCTTCCTCAAAAAGCGCTGGCGGGCACCTTCGCCCAGCAGCACCAGCAGGACCAATAAATCCTGCAACACACCTGCAAAGGATGAGTCAAGCTTATAAACGATCTGCAACTGGACGCTGCCAATATTCAGGGCGGCAAAGAAAAATGCGATCGGCGCCGCCCAGAGTGCCTGGTAATTGATCAACATTGCCACAAGCAAGCCCAGGAACCCATACCCGTTGGAAATATTGGGCAGCAAACGGTGGTAGACGCTAGTGACCTGGATGGCACCGGACAAGCCGGCAAACGCTCCGCAAAGCAGGAAAGCAAATATGCCGTACTGCCAGGTGGGAACGCCCATCAGGAAAGCCGCCTTTGGATTTTTGCCGACCGCCTTCAAGCGCAGGCCAAAGTGCGTGCCGCGCAATAAAAAATACACAGCCACGATGACCAGGAGCGACAACCCCAGTGCCCAGAGGCTGAGTTCCGTGTGAGGCAGGGTAGGCAGCCATAATTTCTGGTCAAAGGGCTGCGTTCCGGACATCGAGCCAACGCCGGGGCGCTTCCAGGGACCGAAAACCAGATAGATGGTCAGGGCGGTAGAAACAAAGTTCAACCCCAGGCCGCCAAATATTTCATTCACCCCGCCAAATACTTTCAATACCCCAGCCAAGGCAGCCCAGAGCGCTCCTCCGACAATCCCGGCTAAAATGCCAAAGATAATGATTAACGCAGGCGGAAACTGGGAATTTTGCAGCAGGCGTAATATACCGGTGGTAAAGATCGCTCCCAGGGTCATCTGTCCCTCAATACCGATGTTCCAAAGCCCGGCTGCAAATGTGATCAACACGCCAGCGGTCGTCAGTAACAGCGGTGACCAGGTGATCAAGATATTCTCCACATCATCCAATGAGCCGAAGGCCCCGCTGAGGATACTGGCATACGCCTTGAACGGTGGCGCCCCTGCGGCTACCAGAAGGAGCGTGGTAATCAATAACGCCAGAACCAGCGCGCCTACTTGAAAACCAAAGTTGATCCAGGTATTCTTCTTCATGTGCTCTTCCCAGAAGTGGATTCCCTGGCCAGACCGCCAGGGCTGGCGGGCCAGCCCTTGCCGCCGATCAGTTGCCCTAGTTCTTCAACGTTGAGGCTGGATGCATCCATCGGCGATGTCACTTGGCCACAGAAAAAGACCAGCACACGGTCGCTGTATTGCAAGATCTCCTCCAGGTCGGACGAGATGAACAAGATCGAAGTGCCCCGGCGACAGCGTTCCTTGAGCTTATTCCAGATGTAAATGGTCGACTCGATATCCAGGCCGCGTGTCGGGTGTTCAAGCAGCAGCAAGGTAAGTTCTTCCCGCAGCAAGGCCAGCAAGGCTCTCTGTTGGTTGCCGCCCGAAAGCGACTCAACGGTATTGGACGGAGTACCACGTACATTGAATTCAGTAATGCGCCGCTGCGCCAGCAAGTGACCTTTGTCCCAATTGATAAAGAAGCCTTTGGCATCTTCCGCCAGGATGAAGTGCTCAGTCAGGTTCAGACCAGGAATCAGACCTTCCTCCAAACGGGAGGCTGGCAGGAAGGCCACGCCATGCTTCCTGAAGACCTGGTAGGAGCGTCCCGTCAAATCGTGATTATTAACAATGATCTTCCCGCCCACTGTCCGTAACATCCCGGCAATCGCGCGCAGAAACAGGCCCTGGCCACTGCCTTCCATGCCAGCCAAGCCGATAACTTCCCCACAATGTAAGTCAAGGCTGACATCTCGGACCTTGAGCCGGTAATCTTCTACCGAGAGTTTACGCAGGCTGATGGGTATTTCATCAGCGCCGCATGGATTGCGTTCACCCACCGAAATGGCTTTCCCGAACATCATTTCAACCAGTTGTTTTGTGACGTAAGGCGGTTTTGCCTCCCCGACCAGGATACCCTGGCGGAGGACAGCCACGCGATCGCAAAGGCCTTCCACGTCCTCCAGCTTGTGAGAAACGAAGAGGATGGTCTTGCCTTGCTTGGCCAACAGGCGCAGAGCTGCAAATAGTTTTTCTTTCTGCGCTGCGCTAATGCCGGTGGTCGGTTCATCGAAAATCAACACCCGGGCACCCAGCCAGATCAGACGTAGGATTTCTAATTGCTGGCGCTCGCCTACTGTCAGGGAGTCGACATACGCTTCCGAGTCGATGGAAAACGAAAATTGCTCAGCCAGTTGCTTGAAATCGCGGCTGGCTTCGGCCTGACTGGGCAGCAAGCCGCCCTTACGGCCCAGAATGAAATCGTCAATCACACGCAATGGGGGAAAATCTAGCGGATCCTGATGCAGCATGCCTACACCCTGCCGGATGGCATCTGCAGGGGAGTGGATCATCACCGGGTGGCCATCGAGAAGAATCTCGCCTTGGTCCGCCCGAATAAATCCGGATAATATCTTCATCAAAGTACTTTTCCCGGCCCCGTTTTCCCCTAGGATGCCCTGGATCGTCCCGGTTGGGATGGTCATGCTAATCCCCACATTGGCGTGGACTGCACCGAAAGTTTTATGGATGTCCTTCAATTCGACATTCATGATTTGTTCCTGATTCAGCACCAACATTGATCGATGAGCTGGAACATCCCAATAAACCGGGGAGTGGGGGTGTGGGGGGT
>JBEKVG010000380.1:0-3052 GCA_049514195.1 Anaerolineales bacterium
CTAAAAAATAATTCAAAGGCATGTTTCATAGTAACCTCATGCGGCTATTACGGGCGCACTCGGCAACTACTAAAGTGACTGGCACAACGGATTGGCTTAGCGGCAGCGGCGGGACCGCGAGACACCTTCTCATTTATGCGCCATTTCTGGCAAAGCGCCGGTTTTCGAGCGGCCGCTGTCCGCAGCCGGTGTTGAGCCGCCTTGATTTTGCTGATTACCCGCAACGGCATCATTCCGGCGGCCCCTCTTTCAAAAGCGCATTGGTGATCGTGAGAATGGCATCCACAGTTGGCGGTTGAGCGTAGCCCCTCATATAAGTGGATAATGAAGAGGCCGTTTCTTTTCGTATCATCCATACACTAAAGCCCGGCTCCAGCGTATAGGTACTCCAGTTTATCGCTGGCCCCAAAATGGGGAAGCCTGCCAGCGTCTCGCGAAATGAATACAGAGCATCATTGTAACCCACAAGCGCCAGAGGGTAATACTTCTGCGGCGCCTGATGAAGCCAATCCATATTTACTAAAGAGACAGCATTCTTGTCAATCCAAAGGGCAACCTTTGCCTGGCTGTGCCGCTTGAACTCATCAAATGAGCTGGTAACCATCACTTCGGGATGTAATCGCAGATCACTGGCGGCAAGCTGCCCTTGACCTTGGACTAGATAAATAGCCGAGATGATAGTCGGCTTAGACTGATTTGTGCTTCGCCTTTCAGTACTTATGGCTATTGGTGCGCAACCGACTAGCAAAAGCATAATCATGATGACGGTAAAGGATTTCATGGCTCTACCTGTATGTTATAGCATTCTCGACCAAAGGCTTCACTGATACTCTGCCGTCTGACGCGGCCCTAAACGCGTTTGAGCGAACCATTAACTGATTATAGACGGATTGTTAAAAATGAATAAGGATATTATTAGGTTATTTGTTAGAATACTTGCCATTTATTGGAAACTTTCTAACCCATCTGTCTGAACAATCTGTCCGAAGACGCGAACGGAATCAGCACTGATAAGTACAGCGGTGGTGGCCACATCCTTGACTCAATGGCCGCGGCGATTCGGTCCGAGCCTTGTCCCAGCTGGCGCGTCCATGGATCCATATGGAGCTCAGGGGCGGCGCGCTGCGGCGTTCTTCCGCTGGCGTCCGCCGTTATGCTTCGCCGGCCTCGGCTTGATGGCGGGAGGTGGAAGTTGCGCAGGGAGGGTAGGACCAGGTGGGCATCAGCATCACCTTCCAGGCCAGGCTGGGCAACAACGGCGACGTGCTCCTGCAGGTGAGTGCAAATTTGACACCCCCTCCGGCTTTAACCTGAACGCCAGCAATAATAATTGCCGGCACAGCCTGGGCCTCGCGGCTTTCGTCTGCTTCCTAGCGAGCTCAAAAACATTATAATAGGACTGTAAAAGGAACTTCAAAATGGGTACACCATCGTGGCTACCTTTAGGTTTTGATGGTTCGTTTCGGGGGGGTGTGGGTTTCAATGGGGACGGAAAGGATGAAAATCTTTTGCGATGTAAGTATTCAGGGAAACCGATATTCGAATCATGGATAAAAACGGGAATCCTATTCATGAAATGGATACCACCTTCATAATAAAAATAATAAGGAGAATTGCCTATGAAGAATCATCCCAAGATTCAAATCGTCCTCATCACCATCCTGGCCCTGCTGCTTATTGTGGGAGCCTCGCCGGTGTATGCCAGCCCGAATCCGCCAAAGAACAAGGTGCCTGCACCGCTGAAGCTCAGCACCCTGCTGCTCACCTCCAGATTGATGGGTCAGGGTCTTACAGTCATGCGCGGATATTTCAAACTGTTTACGATGGATGACTGTGAATATACCATTGCCGATATGGGGCAATGTTACGGCAACAATCCTGTCTCGACTTATGTTGCGTTAGCCATACCGCCCTGGCGGGATGAGTTTGTGGATCCGGCAACCAAGAACGTCCTGGGACTCACGCAGGAGGGTTATAACTCCACCTACCGCCTGGATCCGCACGAGGCGATCGTCATCCTGGCAAAAATGCCTCCCCCGGCCAGGTACTTCACGGAGCAGAGTTGGATTTTCACCCGCCAGGGCACGTATGATACCAGCAGCAGCACGTACCAGTTTCTGAACAGCATCCATTCCCCCCTGCTCCGGTTCTTCTTTGGCATCGTTCCGGGGAATCCCAGCCGCTTTCAACAGTTTGCCGCCCTCAGCAACCCGGTTAACAATGTCGTCATTGAGAGGCAATCGGGGGCATCCTTTGGCCAATACCGCTATTTCATCATCACCCCCGACAAGAACATGGAAAAGTCGCTCCGGAAGGCTTTCGGCAGCATAGGGATCCAAAACAAGGATGTATTTACGGAAGCGATCCCCTCCGACATGCGGCTTGGGCTAGATGAAACGGCCGATGATTTCACCACCATGCTACGCTATACCATGCCTGCGGATGGCGGCGGCCCCGGCACCGCTTCGGAGGCTTGGAAAACGGACCTGCCCATGGTCGTGTTAAGAGTGCGTGACCTACGCTCCCACCGGCCAGCCCAACCTTACCCGCCGCTGGTGCTCGAAACCCGCACGGCTGTGGATGAGCGGGGGTTGAGACCCGACCAGCTCGACCTTGAGGTGGCGATTGCCGAAAAATGGGGGCAGCCCTGCGCAAATGCTGATTGCTCCGACAAGGCCCAGGTCGCCTTTGACACACAGTCGCCTCCGATTAACATGGTCGGACCGCTCTGTTTGAAAATCGGGATGGATTGCCTGGGCGATAACCAGGATGCTTCTTATATAGGCATGGGCATCTTCCCACTGGACAGCGGTCAGGTCTATGCCGTAGTCGGCACCCTCGGCACTCGCACCGGGAACGCAGTTTATGTTGGTTTGAGCGTCAATTCCAGCCGGTTCCTGAAAGGTCTGGCGAACATCAAGGATACCCAGTTGCAGGATACGGCGGATGAATATGCGGGATCGGTCAATAACTTGGATAAGTTATACACCTATTACTTCACCCGCGACTGCTCCGGCCTGGAAAGCCTGACAGGCGGCAACTGCTTCTCGAT